>JBBSWK010000001.1:0-3122 GCA_038046325.1 Nanobdellota archaeon
GCATTGAACATCTGGCTCCAGAAAGTATAGTGTCCTTTTTCTTTGACAAATTCGCGAAAACTATCTACATATCCAGCATCCAGCAGCTTTTGTATTCCATCAATCTCTACCTGAGTATATCCAGCCGTTTTGTTGTAATTTGATTTTGGATTAGCCAGATCAATTTCCGTATGCGCCACATTCAAATCTCCACAAATAACAACTGGTTTTTTCTTCTCTAGCTTCTGAACATAATTCAAGAACAACTTGTCCCATTCTTCTCGGTATCCTAATCTGGTAAGCCCTCTTCCAGAGTTAGGCGTATACACATTAACCAGATAATAATCATCAAATTCTAAAGTGATAATCCTGCCCTCTTCTTTGTGATTTTGTTCTTCTCCGAAATTATATCGAATTGAAAGAGGTTTTATTTTGCTGAATATCGCAGTCCCGGAATAGCCCGGCCTTTCTGCGGAATTCCAGAAATGATGTTCATACTCAGACAATTTCTGATCAACCTGATCAGGATGCGCTTTAATCTCTTGAATACATAAAACATCAGGATTTTCTGCCTTGACAAAATCGACAAATCCCTTTTTCCAGACTGCGCGGATGCCGTTCACGTTCCAGGATATTAATTTTACCATTGTTCTTCGTCAGGATCTCTTTGTATTTTTTCTTCTCCTTCCAGTTCAAAGTCTTCTTCCAGTTCTGGACAGGTATAACATCTCCCTTTCGGAGTCAGATAAGACCGGCAGCAGGAGATATTATACTTTTTCCCCAATACCTCTTCTTTGTTTTCTTCCATACTTGTCAATTTCGTCTACTATCTCTTCCCAGGAATGCACTCTTTTAATATTTTCTGGCAGCGCTGCTGTACTTTGGTTCCAGGGATAATTGAAATCTGCCAGCAGCACATAGATTCCTGCAGCAGCGCAATCCAGAGCATGGTTCAGGCTGTCGTCAATCATGATACTGATCTTCTGTTCCTTGCCGATCTCTGATTTTAGCTTTTTTTTACCGACACCGTGCCATTGGTTAGTTAGATTGATACAGTGGAAGGCATCCGCAAAATGTTTTCGTAACCATTGCTGTGTCTCGGCCCGGAGGATATGCGGCCTGGCGGTGATGATACAGAGCTTATGCTGTCGGGCTAACTGTCGTACCATCTCCAGAGATCCAGGAACAGGTATTATATTCCTAAAATAATCAGTTTTGAAAAACTTCAATACTTTCTGCTGAGTTTCTTCTTCTGTGCCGCCGAAAACAGCTCGATAAGAATAGGAAAACATATCTTTTTTCTGGGTTCTGGTGTTGAAGTTTTGATTGTGGTATCGCAGGTACGCTTCCATCAGCTCAGCCAGCACATCATCCACATCCACACCAATATTCATAAAGCTAAATTGCCTTTCCCACTTAATAAATATTCTGATTGAATAAATTAAATTACTGAGATTTGGTTTGGATTGTATCTTTCACGGAAGGATGATATTTGTTAAAAAACTCTAAAGTCTTGGTAGCTACAAATCGACCAGCTTCATGCACCGCTTCTCTGGTAGAACCGGCAATATGTGGAGTTATGATCAGATTATCATTTTTTCGTGCATAATTAAGTAGCGGATGTTCTGCTGGCAACGGTTCTGCGCTGAATACATCTAAGGCTGCACCGGCAATTTTTCCTTCTTCCAGCACCTGCAATAAATCTGCTTCAGAAAGAACTTCCCCTCGCGAGCAATTGATCAGAAATGAAGTTGGCTTCATCAGCTGTAACTTTTCTTTATTGACCATCCCCCTGGTCTCTTCCGTGAGCAGTAGATGCAGAGTGATCATATCTGCTTCCAAAAATATATCTTCTATAGTAGTGAGACGTTTTACTTTAGCTTGATAGAAAACTTCATCTTTGAGATAAGGATCATAGGCCAGGATGTGCATTCCAAATGCTTGTGCCAGAACAGCGATATCCTTTCCGATCCTTCCAAATCCGATCACTCCCAATTTTTTACCATATAATTCTGTACCGATAAAATCTGCCCGATGCCATCTTCCAGATAAGAGAGAACTATGCGCTGCCGGTATTTTTCGCGCCAGACTTAAGAGTAATGCTAATGCATGTTCTGCAGTCGAGTTGGTATTTGCTCCCTGTAAAGAGATGACTTCTATCACTTTTTTCTTTGCATATTCAACATCGATATGGTTGATGCCAGTAGTTCCAGTAGCGATGACTTTTAGTTTTGTTGCCGCATCTATAATTTTTTTATCTACAATAGTGTCTACACGGATAGCCAGTATTTCATAATCCTGTACTTCTTGTAACAGTTTCTCTCTGCTTAATTCTTTGGCGGTGACTTCTCCTAATTGCTGGAATAACGCTACTGCGTCTGCATCAAAATATGCTGGAGCGGTAATGAGTGTTTTTTTAGTCACGGTAGTTAAAAAAGCGCCAACGCCCGGACTTTCACGCCGCTACAGTATACAGCTATGTCGTGGGGCTTCACGAAGTGAATGCCTCACTTGAGTACGTTCGCCTAGTGTAGCAGGCAATTTGAACCGGGAAATCCTTGCGGAAACAAGCTCAATGGTACTTCCTTGGAAGATAATTCCAGGCTTACGCTTTCCTTTTCAGAAATTTGCGCAGTACCGGGTTGTGCCACGTTGGCATAAACTGTTTAGCCTGAGATTGTTATTTAAATATTTCGTTAAAATAAACTTATCTATTGGCAACTCATAAAACTTAAATACTTCATCCTCTTACAATAATCCATGATCACTCAAGACTTTGTCAAAGAGCTGGAGATGGCTTTGTATCGTTCCTTTGGACGTGCCAATACCAAAATAAAAGCACGCAGTGAGCATCATCCTAACTTTGTAGGTGATACAACTTACAAGGAAGATGTGGTCAAAGTATTTACCGAAGTGCTGCAGGAACGAAAGCCTGTTTTGGAAAGTGAAATCCTCAAAGGCGGACACAAGAATACTGCAGAGATGTTTAGTAAAGTCACTTCTATGGTGGAGAATAAAGTGAGAGCTACCATGACTCGTTCATCCTTGTCCAACAAAGGCTTTGATCAAGCTGCGTTTGAAAAGATGGTGCGAGATTTGAAAGTCGAAGTCAGGGATGTTTTTTATAAGGGGTATTTGGGCGG
>JBBSWK010000002.1:0-3546 GCA_038046325.1 Nanobdellota archaeon
AATTTAGCCAGAGTAGGGCTGGGAATGAGAAAGAATTCCAGAGCCTACTTTGACAAATTCATAAAAGAACAAGGCTTTACGGTCAAAGAAATGCAGGCTGGCACCATCCCAGTCTATCATCCAGCCCAGAAGCTGCAGAAAGAGAACTGTTATCTGTTAGGAGATGCCGCAGGGTTCGTCAAGGCTACTACACTAGGCGGCTTAGTGCCGGGATTAAAGCAGGCAGAGATTCTGGCTGATTGTATCCATAATAATAAGGATTATCAGAAGGAAGTAAAACCGATAGCCAAGCGCTTGAAACTGCATTTGACAGTACGCAAGATTTTGGACAAGTTCTCTGATCAGGACTGGGATAGATTGGTCTCGTATATCAGCCAACCCAAGGTGCAGAAAGTCTTTGAGAAATATACCAGAGATAATCCGGTTCCTTTGGTGACCATGGCCTTATTGAAAGAGCCGAGATTTTTACGGTTTACCAAGTATTTGGTCATTTGAGATTATTTTAACATGATCTCCGCAGGAGATCTGTCCGTCTGGGAACTGACGAGACAGTTCCTAAACAAACTTCTCTATTACTTCCACATATTTCTTATTCAAACCGCCTAATCGAAACAGGACTACTTCTTTAACGCCAACTTCCTGAGCGATGCGTAAATCTTTCTCTAATTGTTCCGGAGACAAAAGAGGTTCATTTCCGCCGACACCGACAGCGATGGTTCCATAACCAACAATATATCTGTCGCCATATTTTTGAATCCCTTGCTGTAATTCATATTGTAATTTTTCCTGACTAAAGTAATGCACAGAATGATACATCATCTTCATTACTTTACTTTTCTTGCTGACATAATGCAAGCCTAAGCGCTGCAAGTTCTTTTCCGGCGCAGAGTATTCACATAAATAGATTTCTCCAGGATGATTGCAGATAAATGAATGGATCATCTTTTTGTCTTTCTTGAAATTCAACAATTCCGTTAGATAAAGCAAGGGATTCTGGGTAGTAGGTAATTCTAGATCCAGCATAACAGGGATTTTTTTGTGCTCCAATTCGTCGAAGAGCTGCTGCAAGGCAGATTGTGTTGAAAAAGGTGAGATCCAATATCCTTCACGTTTCTTCAAGATCAGCCAATAGACTGCTTCCAAGAGATGCTTATTATGCCTGATTACAGAAGTAACGGCCCTGAACTGTTGAAGAGTATTTGCTGCTACATACAGCTTGGTCGGCCAGGAAACTAACTTCAATTTAGCTAACGTTTCTTCTGTGGGAAATTCTTCGAAAAAGCTGATTAACATCTATACCTAATAACACAAATTAATATAAATAGTTGCCGTTCCGAACTCGACTATGCCAACCTTAATCGCTTGCTTATCCACAGGAAAAGGAACGTGGGCAGAAGTTACAAAGATAGCCCAAAGCCAGGAATGGAATAAAGTATTTCTGATCACCAACCAGTTCGGCAAGGAAAACTATACGCCGGGAAAGAATACAGAATTGGTGTTAATCGACAGTTTTCTAGATACCCCTACCACTATCATCACCGACCAAATCAAGAAACAGCTCAAAGATAAAATTGCTGATTTTGAAGTCGCGCTGAACCTTACTTCTGGCTCCGGAAAAGAGCACATGGCCGTGTTGGAAACAGTACTGCAGATGGGATTAAATTTCCGTTTGATCACCGTAAATAAAAACAACGTAGAAGTTCTAGGATTGAAAGCGTAATTATATACACTCAGGAGGAGGTAGAATTCCGTCTACAGTGATTCGTTTATTCTTTTTGAAGAGATCTTTACCGTCCAATATGAGATAACTTGCTTCAACAGCCAGAATCCTTGCGACTTTGCCGTCCTTGATCTGAAGGTACAGCTGCTTCGCATCCGTCTCCAGCCCGGCCTGCTTGATCGGATCTCCCTTCTCGTTCAAGACGACCCATTCGTGAGGGCCATTCGATACCCCGACACGGATTACCGCTTGATCTGAAGTGTCGACGAGGACATTGATCGACGAGGCTAGTGCATCAGGCTTCTCGGCAGGATCATGCGGAAGAAGGATATAAGTAAAAACTTCCGGCGTTTCAGGGACGACCGATTTCGCTTGATTATAACTGACGACCTGAGGCATGGGAGGAAGTGCGCCCAGCCAATTCAGCCAAGACGGCGCTGGACTACTGCTCAACACTCGCCCTTCCTTCTTCGAATGATAGACAAGGAGATTCCAGCGAGGATTGGCCATGGGAAAGATTCCGTAGAGTGGTTTTTCAACGTAGGTGTCAGCCCAGTTATCTCCCTTGGCGTTGATAGTCTCGGTATACCAAATCTCCTTGAGAAGCCCGTTGAACGACTCTTTGTAGTGCGAAGTCGCTCTGTCTCGAACAACCATGAAACGATTTTTGACGAAGAAAAATTCCCTCTCGTTAGTCATGGGGAAACAGAGATAGTTCACTGTCTTTAAGAGGGCATGCGTCGCCAGGCGGTAATCGGCAAACTTAGGTGCCTCCGATTCCATGTAACATTGGTCCTGCCAGATATTGGCATCTGGATTGTCGTTTTTGATCATCGTCACTGTCTTGGACTGATCCTCGACCGATAGCATGTTCTGAAGGCCCGTAAACTTTTTCGGGGACTGTGACATGGCGAGAAGCGAACCGTGTGAAGCCATCCCTGCGATGCCGCCAGGATTGTGCGGATTGCCGTCTCTCGCTGCGGTTTCAACCAGAATTGTGAAATCACCAGGGCGATTTCCGCTCTTAAAGAAAAACTTGGACGGAGCGGACTGATTCTTGAGGACGACGAAGCCTGCGTCCACATAGCCGTGATCGTAGTTGGGCGAATTCGGATCGTTGTAGTTTTTATAGAGGTCGTCATCGTAGTTACCGAAATACTTGGCAACAAGGTCTCGGATCGGACCTCCACTTTCATCAGGCTTTATCCAGAAGACTTTCTTACCGCTAGCCGCCTGCGATTGAGAGTCTGGTTCGACTGGTACCACGCTTTCATCAGCCAAGAGATAAGCTAGGGCCACGCCCTCCGCATAGTAAGTCCACTGGATGTTAACAGCCGGCGTAAGTTTGCCCTGGCTTTCCTGATAGAGAAGATCGTTCATAATCTTATGGGCGGCCCACTTGTATCGGCCGTCCTTGGTTTCAGCAGCTAAAAGTTCCATCATCCAAAGTAGAGTAGGTTCCCCTTCCGTGAATCCATCGTGAATTGAGAGAGGAAAGGCGAATCCATCTGGAGTGATCGTATTCAGATAGCGGTCCCAGAAAGGTTTCATGCTCTTGCCTGCTTCGTCCCAGAAAGTCTTCATCATCGGATCAGGAACATCTTGATGCGCTGAGAGATGAGCGCCTATCATGACGTAATACAACCAATCAAGAATGGTGTAAGAGGTCTGATCGAAGGCAGTATCTCTAGCGGGCCACCAATCGTTCCAAACAATATCAGCATGATGCTGCCATATCTTCGCTTGAGCTTTTTCCTGCTCGGTCGCACCATTGTTGTTCAAGATGCGCCAGGCTTCAAGCCGTTTCATCATCCCCTCGGCCTGGG
>JBBSWK010000003.1:0-2009 GCA_038046325.1 Nanobdellota archaeon
TCTTAGCAGTTCAGGCTTGGGCATGTTAGCGGGGACTTTTCTGAATACATCAAAATCATCCCAAGAATAGATGAAACGGACCTTTTTGCCACGTTTTTCTAACGCTCTGCGCACTAAATCGACAGTGATGATTTCTCTGAAGTTTCCAATGTGGACAGTTCCGGAAGGAGTGATTCCTGCTGCCACCGTGTAGGTCTTCTTGTTCCCTTTTTCTCGGGTTATTTTATCTGCTGCTACATCAGTCCAGTGCACAGATTGGTCTTCTTGGGAATCTTCTTTGCTCATGTTTGCTTGCAGTGGAAGGAGTTTTATAAAGATAACGGAAAAATAAGTTGAAGCTAATTAATCTTCCTCAACTACATCTAAACATTGTTCCTTAAGAAGACAAGCTTGGAAGCATGATTCTAGAGCAGGATCTTTTGTTTCTTCAGTTATACCGCATTCGACATCGCATTTACCTAATTGATCATTAGTGCAATCTTCCCAATTACTGTTGTCAAGGACGACGATATTTTTTTCTAATGCAACCCCATTTCCAAAAGCCCTAAGGGCATTTTTGTATCCTAGAGCTTCCTGATGCTCTGGTTTCATCTGGCCTATTAATTCCCGGGACATTTTTATCAAGCGGTCATAAACGGCAGGTTCAAAAGAATATTCTGGCCCTGCCTCAGTACCCCACATCACTTTATCCGGAGCTCCTTCTACTAAAGACTTATAATCAGAAACAGCGTCGTTTAGCATAGTCTTGTATTTTGTATCAAACTCGGAGATAAAAGCCGAAGATTCATCATAATCATATAATATATCCATTCCGTTGCTATGCGCTATATGCGCAGCATCAATGCTGAAATAAAGATTTTTATTGCTATTCAATATTTCAATCAACCGGCTTCTGCTTTTGTCAAGATCATCGCGATACATATGGATAATGATATTTTGTGTGGGATAAGCTTTGGTGATTTGATCAACCTGCTCTATTTTTGAAGCTACAGGATGGAACATGAAATTAATAGTATGCGATTTAGCTAAATTAAATAACTGCAGAACTTTAGGATCATTATGAGCAACACTCCATTCCTGTGTTTCTATTTCTCCCAGACCGCGTAAAAAATTTGGCCCGGCAACTTCTTTCATGGCCGGAATCATTTGAGTGTACAAAGCAGTAAGTTTATCCCCAACTAGAGGTTCAACCTCTTTTCCACCCATACCAAGGTTATAGTAAGGGACAACTCTTAGTGGATGACGCTGAACGGCATCAATGACCCTGCCCAAACCACGAGAAGTGACTAATGAATCTTCCTGGGGCTTTTCCAGATATGTAAAAAAACCAACAAACCAGTTTACACCATTACGATCCAAATTAGAGAAATATTTTTCCATAGAGAATTCTCCACCGACCTGTTCTGAAGTTGCATAAAGAGGACCATTATAAGCGCCTTCATATTTTAATTTCGGCTGGAAAACCTGATACTCAGATATAACTGGTTCAGTTTCTTCTTTGGCTTCTTTAGGAGTTTCTACAACTGGGGCAGAGGTTGTTTCTGTAGCTTCAGGAGATGCTTGCGCCTCTTCAACTGCTGGTGCAGGAACTGTTTCTTCTACAACTTCCGGAACCTGCTGAGTACAGGAAAGAATGAACAGAGAGATAACGATTAAACTTACTAAAAACACAAACCTCTTTTTCATGTTAGGAAGAAGAAGATTATTGTTATTAAAGATTTCTTTTTTACTGGTTGATATACCCTGCATAATACGTGTCAAAATCAGAATAAAATTTATCTATCGGTATGCCGAAAGCTGTTTTGAATGCAAGATGATTTGTTGCACGCACTTATAAAAATCATCAGCAAAATTAAGAATAAAAATAAATTTTTAAATTTCACAACAATGCTTCGACAAAACAACTATATAAATATTTATGTGGGTAATTATTTGTAACTGTTAATTATTTATTTTTCTAGAACAAGTATTCCCTTTGGAGCCGACATTTGATATGGGTTTTCACGAAG
>JBBSWK010000004.1:0-1487 GCA_038046325.1 Nanobdellota archaeon
GGTTGGCTTCACGCTGTATCCTAGTATAGAAATTCCAGTTTTTTCATCAGAAGCCAAACAATAATTTCGATCTTCGAAACATGTTCCTCACTCAACTCTTGGCCTAGGCGGCGACTTTTTCTACAGAGCCCTCTAGTGCTTCTTGCTCCTCTCTGCTAATTTAGCTTCTATAGCTTTCTCCAGATCTCTTTGGGTCACAAAATTGAGCGGATTCCAATACTCTACATATTTCTTTAAGGTCACCACTTCTTCTGCTCCGGCCGTCTGTTTCAATTCGTTAATGATTAAAGCCATCTTTTGATTCATCTTTTCCTGCTCATGCCGTATCTCTACCAAGTCATCGCTGAGGGTTTTGAAATCTTTATTGAGCTGGTTTGCTCGCTTGATGAAATCATTTTTGAGCACGTCCACTTCTCGAAGAAGATTATTCACTTTGCTCTCTAGCCCTTTGACCCAGACATAGAGTTTTGCCGGGTCAAATCCAGAAGCTGGGGGCATTTCTACTGGTTTAGCCATATCTTTATTCTAAGGAAGATAATATAATAAAGTTATGTGAGTATTCAGAAGTAGGAAAAATACTTATTACAATAAAAGAGGCTGGTCAAGACGGGAATAATGATTAGCCAATCTTCGTTGCAACATGCTCGAAGAAATTAACAACGAAGTCCAGAGAGGAGTTTCAACCATCAACCACGGCGGACGAATAGCGGCTGCCGTAAAACAATCTGCTTCTTTTTCGGCCTTCCAGATAGGTGTTTCCCTCTCAAAATGGCCCAGCAGATGATGGCTTAGCTTTTTGGTAAGATAATATTGAAGTAGGCTTTGCCGTATACCTGGATCATAGACGATTCCCCGCCGATCCGGAAAATGAAAGGCATAGGCAAAATCTAACGCACGATTTTCCAGAAGATCTATCCCTGCCTCTTCACAGATCAGTCCAAAAGGGAATTGTGCAGCATAGGTATCTTTAAGATGCGCAACATACTGTTCAATGTTCTGTTTCCTATCTTTGTCTAGAAATATCATATGACTCCCATTGAAGAGCTTGTCTCAGCGCCGCAAGATATTCTCGTTGTTCAACTGTATTTTGGCGCATTTCCGCTGAGATAAGTAAAGTTAACGATAGGTAAGGCAGTACTTCGGTTAAGTTTGCTTTTTCTGTAATGACATGGTAGATTTTTCCTCCTAAAGTAGCATCTAACCTTAACGGTCCGCCAGAGGTGCCGCAGCTATAACACGCAAACCAGTTTTTTTTCGGTTTGAGAAAGAAGGATGCCGTTTTTTCCTTATGGAACGGGCAGAGGCCTTGATAGTTGCCGCTCTTCGGCCTTTTTTCCATCCTACCTTCCAGATTATAAAATAATGCTACATCCATCACATTTAATCCTACTAATAATCTTTCTAAACGTCCCGGGCTGTCAAAATGGGAGAAATACTGTGGCAAAGACTCCACATACTCGCTGTCTTTCCCAGTGAATAGATCAAGC
>JBBSWK010000005.1:0-5284 GCA_038046325.1 Nanobdellota archaeon
ATGGATATGAGTTACGAAACCAAACTGCGCAGATCGCGCAAGATGTCATCTATGTTGGTAGTTTCCAAGATTCTTCACTTATCTATTTGAACCTTAACGATAGCGTTCCTGACCTTAAAGTCTGGTATGCGGCAGGCAAAATCACTGTAAAGAACTTACATGCAGCTCCGTCCATCGTTTGCGGTGATGGCCTGGTGGAAGGATCTGAATCATGCGACGGTTCAAATCTTCTTGGAAAATCTTGTCAAAGTGTAGGTTTTTCGAGCGGAACATTGTCTTGTACTTCTGGCTGCGCTCTTAATACCGCTGCTTGTGTAGGCGTTACCGCTCCCGTTCCAGAGCAACCAGCTGCTCCTGCGTCCGAATCAACTCCTCCGACTACTCCCGCCACTCCTCCTGCAACTACTTCCGTGGTTAATGGAACCAAGCTTTCTCTTGGAATAATAGCTCCTGCTAATAATACCTTCTCTACGCTGGTAACGGCTACAGAAAATTTCCCTCAAACTATTTTTGTGTACACTGTTCTATACAATGCTGAGGGCAAAGTGTTGAAGCTGGAATCTGATCAAATAACCGGCGGCATGGCTAAAGATCAATTTTATGTGGTTACTGCACAGCATCAGCAAACAGAAGTAAAGAAAAAAACAGTGTTAATCTTTGATGTTGAACCAAATCCAATCGTCTACGCAAAGTTGGAGGAAACCTATAGTTGATGAGATCTAAAACCATATTATGTTTTGTATTACTACTGCTGTCGTTTTCGTTAGCTGCAGCGGTCAACGTTTCTACTGATAAAACAGAATATAACCGTGGAGAAATAGTTACTGCTAACATCAGCAGCTGTGAAGGAACTTCTATAACTAAATTTCTTAATCCTGCTGGGAATTTAGTGGATATTAAGAGCGGCCAAGGCAACTGGACGACGACGTATCATACCTATTCAGATCCAGCAGCTGGAAAATATACTTTCTCCACCAGTTGCAGCAATGGCCTTGCACAGGCAAATTTCTGTGTTAACGCTTCGGGATGCCTTGAAGCAGTAGAATGTGTTTCTGATTGGGACTGCGGTGAATGGTCCAGCTGCGGCGTAGATGCGTTAGAAAGGCGCACTTGCACTGATAAGAATAATTGCGAAGTGGACCGGGAAGAAACTCAAGCCTGTACGGCATGTCAGGAGTCATGGACTTGCTTGAGCTGGTCTACTTGTATAAATGGAATTCAAACCAGAACTTGTTACGATCAAAACAATTGTGGAACGGTTTTGAATAAGCCAGTAGGACAGCAATCTTGCCAGGAATTTGCTGAGCAACCAACCACTACGCCAACGAAACCTGTTGTAGAAGAAGAATCATTTTTTGCAAAAAATAAAGGATTAATAATAGCGGTGGCATTAGCTGCTGTGCTGTTGGCAGTAGGTTTACTTTATTACTTTAAATGGAAAGGCAAAGAAGCCAGCTTTGCTGAAGTGCGTGAATGGATGAGTTCAGAGCGGGAGCAAGGAGTTTCTGATGAAAATATCCGCAGCGCGCTGGAGAAGCGCGGCTGGGCAGAGAAAGATATCAAAGCTGCCTTTAAGAAGCTGAAGTGAGTTGAAAAATCGACACAATTGAGCGTTAAAGATATTGATAATATATTTCAAAGAACTTCCGATACGTTTCTTTTGCTTTTTCTATTCCAAATCTGAGTAAAGGGATATAACGATCCGTGTCTGCTGCTTGTAAGGCTTTGATATATTTAGTACGATGAATATTCCTAACAATGATTGGATAATACCCTTTTTTTATCAGAATATAATTTAATAACATTCTTCCTACCCTCCCATTCCCATCTGCGAAAGGATGGATTCGTTCGAACCCATGATGGAACTTAAATGCCAATTCTAAAGGATAAGTTTTGTTTTCTTTTTCTTTATACCACTTCAAAAGATTTTTTATTTCCTGAGAGACATCTTCTGGAGCAGTTAAGATAATTGCTCTGCCCAATAGTATATTTGGGAACTTCTTATAACCAATCCGATCATCAACGTTCTTCATTAGCCTTTTATGCAATTCAATAATAAATTCTTCCGTTATTTCCTTTTTTGAATCAAATAATTTTGAAAAAACTTCATACGAATTTTTAGCATCGTAAACTTCCCTCAAGTCAGCAGAGGCGATTATTTTATCTTCAAAAACAATTTCAGAAAAGTTCTTTAAAGTTAAAGAATTGCCCTCTAAGGCATTCGATTCGAAAACGAAATTAGCGACAAACCTCTTTTTAACATCTTCCCAATCGTTTTTATTCAGCGATTTTCTGATCTCCTTGTACTTTAGATTCATTTCTTCTATTTTCTGTATTTCCCCGATGGTGAGAGGAAATTGCAAAGAATACTTCTTTGCAGCTTCTGCAACTAAAAGGGAAACTATTTTTGTATCCATTTCTAAGGCAAATTTTTTCTTTTCCTGGTCGATTTTTTCTGAAGAAACTTCGGATTTTTTGCCCAAGAATTTGCTGATTTTGTATACTTTCTTCCCGACCCGGACAGATTTATCTAAATAAAGATAAATCTCTCCTTTTGATTTTCTTTCCTGCACAAAGACCATATCAGCAGTTATACCTACCTATATTTAAATATTTCTACTTTTGTAGGTATAACTAGGGAGGTTTATCAAAGCTGTGTTTAGGAGGGTAAAATGATTTTCAGAATATCCGTTCTGAGTTTTTCCAATCCTTTTGTCGTAAACATGTATTCAAATTCATTCTTCGCTGGATCCAATACCCCGCTGCTCAGTAGCGACCAGCGAGGAATGACCGAAAATCCGTCTCAACTTAAGGATTTTCGTGTTCATGACCACTTCAATCTTCCGAAAAGAAGTACTCCATTTAAAATATTATTGCGTAAATGTTCATTTTTAACTTCGCTGAGCGATTTGAACCAGTATACAGAAATTTTTCTCCCTAAGGATTTTTCAAAATGTTTTATGTCCATCGTTTTCTTTTCAGGCGCAAAGATGGCAAGATCAATATCAGAATCTGATTTTGCTTCGGCTTTGGCTAAAGACCCAAACATGATTCCACCAGCTCCAGTTAATTTTGCTTGGAATTCTTGGCTTAACTTTTGCAGCTTCTGTTTCCAATACAATTTATTCAGGTCAACTACTTCTTCATTGTTTGTCCGGAGAGTAAAAATCAAATGCCTCCGTTCCGCTCTCTGCTCAAGGTAACCGTCCTTTGCGAATCGTTTTAAGATTTTAGAAGCGGTAGGCGGACTCACTCGGACTAATCCAGCATATTCCCTGACCGAGATAGATCTATAACCCTCTTCAAAGAACGGCTCCAGCTTGTTAAGTATGTCTAACATATGTTAAGATAATTTAACAGTTGTTAATAAATCTTTCTCTTAGGAAATGCGAAATATATATAAACCTCAAAGTTGTCCTCTAATAAAAAGGAATCATTGGTGATATCATGTTCAAAAAGACAGTGCTGTTTGGGATACTTATAGTAGTTTTAGTTGTTCTGAGCGGGTGTGGAACGTATGATCCTAATTGTAGTCCTACCGGCATATCTACTTGTTATGGAAAAATCAAACTCCCCCTACCACAAAGTGACGGAACATGCAGCCCTGCTCAGATAAATATCAGTGGCTCATGCCTTGCAGTTGGCGATACTACTACTTGTTCTCAATTAGACAGCCAAAGTGCAGACAGCATCGTTAAACTAAAATGGGGTTCTGTCAATGTTCCTAAGTTCAATACTAACCTATGTTATCCAACCTGTCAGGCTGATGCTGATTGCGGCGCAGATGCAATTTGTCAAATAAATTATAATCAAAATGGAATCAACCTTTGTTCACCTCAATGTAATCCAACTCTGCCTGCCGGCAGTGATGGTTGCCTAGTGGGATTGACCCACTGTTCAAGTGTGTTTCCTGATGGTTATAATTATTGTGTGCCAGATAGTGATTTAGCTACAGGAGCAACTGCGACAGATGTTATACAAGCTGTTAGTACTGTTGTAACTCCTGAAACGCTTCAGGTACAGCCGCTGCAGCCCCTAGGCAGTGATTTGATTGTAGATTTAGAATTAAATAGGGTTGATAGAACCCATGCCTGGGTAAATATGTACCTAACTTCTGCCAAGGATAAAGTCTCATCTTTCTATATTAAACTTAATGGTTATGGCCCATTTGGGAAGGTAGAATTACATACCTTGTTTAATAGTCTGCAAACAGAAGTCCACGGAGACAATGTTCTTTTAATTGGTGGCCCTTATACTATGGCTCCTTCAGCAAAAACGTACGTTGGAAGAGTGTATGTGGACCAATCAGGGCAGGGTGCTCCTAAGCCTCTTGAAATTACCTTAGATCCAACCTCTTACGCGTACGACAGCTCAAATAATAAGTTTAGTCTTACTCTGGCTCCTTTTTCCGCCTGTACGCCCCTAACTGGTAGCGTTATGTCTAGTTGTACTTATCTAAACGACAAAGTTTGCGGCGCACTACAAGATGGATGCGGCGGCTATATCGACTGTGGCCAATGTACGGGTGGTGATGTTTGTATTACGGCAAATGTGGCAGGCGTACCGGGTGTATGTAAATCGGCAGTTTCCCAAGTTCTTCCTGCCAATGCACCGCAATACGATAAGACTGCCCTGCAGCAAGTTTCAGATACTCTCTCCAATGCAGGATTAAGCAAATTGCAAAAGCTTTCAGCAATTGTGAATGCGGTTAAAGCTTGGCTGGCTGCTCAATAGGTACTACTAAGATGAAACGACGAGTAAAGAAAGTGTATAAGAAATTACCGCCGCATACCAATGAAGCGCATCCCGTTGCGAGTGCTGGCGAAGCAAGCAAACCTCTGATCATAGGAATAATCACTATTGTTGCAGTAATAATATTATCTTTATTCCTGCTCTTTTCAAAACAATTTGTTGGGAAAGCGCTTTATACTGGAGAAATGAATTCTGCTGGAGCAGAGGTAATGCCTACTACTGTGTATGAAAACCAACCTTTCTCATTAAAAATAAAGGCTAATGCTGGAGCAAAAGAAGTTAGTGTAGTTGGATTTGAGTTGGATTTACCTGCTGAGGTTACTTGTGACAATGTGCAGATCCAAAACTTATTGGGGTGGGATGTCGAATCAAAGAAAACCTGTGCTATGGGCACCATAGTTTTTGAATATGCTACTTTTGGAGCCGGCAAATCTGGTTCTTTTGATGTAGCTCAGATAGATATCCAAGGACTATCCAAAAAAGATTATACTTTTAATTTTGTATCTTTTGAAGCTTTTGACTCCACTAACAC
>JBBSWK010000006.1:0-1226 GCA_038046325.1 Nanobdellota archaeon
TTTTTTCTTTCAAGTTGTATAAATCTTTTAGTTCCTGCGTTTTTCCGGTTTTGGCAAGAGTAAGTTCATCATCGCTGGCTTCAACGCTGAAGCCTTTTACTTTTGCTTTGATGATCTTTGCTAATTCTTTTACTGATAAATCGTAATCAGCAAGAACTGCTTTGTTAAGAGCAATCTTAAGCACTTGATCGAAAATATTAAGAGAATATTCTGATGCTAATTCGCCAAAGGTAGTCTCTTTGATTTTTGCGGCAAATTTCCTTAACTTATCAATATCATTATTGTATGGCTCTTTCAGGAAAATTTCCATCATCGGGGTCTTGATATCCTTACGAGCGTCAAAGATTTCAATGATACGAGGAAGACCAGTAGTAACGTTCATTTCCGAAACTCCTGCGAAGTGGAAAGTGTTAAGGGTCATCTGCGTACCTGGCTCACCGATACTTTGGGCGCTGACTAGTCCAACACATTCACCAGCATTTACTTTTGCTGTTTCATGCGCAGCAACTAGCGTATCCATTACTGCAGTGAGATCGGCTTTAGAAATTGATGCAGGAAGGCTTCGCTTTACTTCTTGAAGCACAACAGGAGATAATTTATCCGCAAATTCTTCGACAGTCTTTTCGTGGTCAGCTTTCATTTTTTATCCCCGCCTGCAACTTGTTGGATGATTTCCTTGACGTCAACAACACCGTTCTTAGTCTTGGAAACGTCTAATCCGTCTTCCCCATAGGAGAATTGCACTACTCTTCCACTAGCGTCACGGACGGAGCCATCATATGCTACTTTGAGATCCTGCATGGCGTTTGATAGTCTTCTATAGAGGTATCCTGATTTAGGCGTTCTCAACGCAGTATCCATCAGCGCGTCTCTTCCGGTCATCGCTCCAAAGAAAAACTCACTAGGTGTTAACCCACTTTTAAAATTATTTCTAATGAAACCGCGAGCTTTTGGGCTTAGATCTTTAACTTTGAAATAGGATAGGGTTCTTCCCTTGTATCCAGATTCAATTCGTTTTCCACGCAACGCTTGCTGGCCTACAATAGCAGTCATCTGGGCGATGTTCAGTGGATTTCCACGTGATCCGCATTTCGCCATAGTTAGAGCAGAACTGTCTTTAGCCTGTCTTATAGCGATATCTCCGCTTTTGTTTCTTGCTCGGTTAAGAGCTTCCAAAATGCGTAGTTCCAGCGTTTCAGCAACGGTTCTTCCTGGCAGTGCTTGTA
>JBBSWK010000007.1:0-4719 GCA_038046325.1 Nanobdellota archaeon
ATAGTCCTAGCTACTTGCTCAGACATCAGCGAACGTTCGTTAGATGAAGTGATGCGCCGCCCCGAGTTGGCAGAAACCTTGAAACACAGCCGGGCCCGACAGGAACAGATCTTGGTAGAAGAACTGCTCAAGGAGATCAACAAGAACGATAAAGCTGCGTATGGCTGGAAAGAAGTGCAGGAAGCAGGCAACAGTGGTTCGGTATTAAAACTATTATTAACTGACAGTTTTATTCACAAAAAGAGAACTGCCGGAGAATTTGCTGACGTTGACCAATGCATGAAGACCGTTGATTCATTACAGGGTGAGATACATATTATCTCTTCTGAAAGCGATGCCGGAAAGAAGTTGAATGGGTTAGGCGGCATTGCGGCGATTCTTCGTTACAAGCAGTGGAAGTGATTTTTTCCGTCGTAAAATCCAACCAAGCACTAAGCCTATATTTTGTACAACCACAACCTTTTAATAGTAGTTTATTTTACTGATGAGCTAGTAACAAATCATTATCACTAAGGAAAAAGAGGAGGGGCAAATTAAAATGATTGTGAAAGAGGAGCTGTTAAGTCAGCTGCGCAGGTACTTTGACTTGAACCTATATGAGGTCAAGCTCTGGGCAGCATTATTGAGTAGAGGAGTTTCTACTGCGGGAGAATTATCTGATATCGCAGATGTTCCGCGTTCACGAAGCTATGACGTTCTGGAATCCTTAGAGAAAAAAGGATTTGTAGTTATGAAACTAGGAAAACCTATCAAGTACATCGCTATTCCTCCTACTGAAGTTGTTGATCGCGTCAAGAAAAACATGCACACTGAGTCACAGGATAAAATAAAACGCCTGGATTCAATTAAAGGATCTGATCTCTTGCAAGAACTAGAAACCTTGCACAACAACGGCATCAGTTTAGTTGATCCGGCTGACATCAGCAGCTGCCTGCGCGGAAGAAATAACCTATACAATCACTTAGACTTATTGATCAAAGACGCTTCTAAGACCATTAATATTATGACTACAGAAAAAGGCTTTTTGCGAAAGGTAGAAGGCCTTCGCGCCAGCTTAGAAAAAGCGAAGAAGAAAGGTGTTAAGATCAGGATTGCTGCTCCGCTTACCAAAGAAAATAAAGCAACTGCTGACAGCTTGAAAGGCTTGGCAGAATTAAAACACAGCAGCAAAGTCAGTTCCCGATTCATGACTGTGGATGGAAAAGACTTAGTCTTCATGATGCTGGACGACAAAGAGGTCCATCCATCGTATGATATCGGAATCTGGGTAAAAACTCCTTACTTCGCCACTGCTATGGATCACATGTTCGACCAGGTTTGGAATGTGAAGTAAATTTTTACTTTTTTCAGACTTTTCTTCTTAATTTCTATCAGCAATTAATTTATAAATAATCTGCCATTCTAATTCCCTCAATGGACATCGAAAAACTGATCCTCAAACTGCACCCTTTTGAACGGGCAGTCTTACCGGTACTTCTTGAGGAAAAGGGCTTCCAGCAGATCGTCAAAAAGAGCAAACTGCAGGAAATCGAAGTCATGCGCGCCCTGCAATGGCTGGAAAACAAAGAACTGCTGAAAATCAATTCTACTACCCAGAAAGTAATCTCCTTAGATAAAAATGGCTTACTCTATCTCAAAGAAGGCTTGCCCGAAAAATCATTTCTTAATTCCTTATCCGATGAATTCAAAGGATTAAACGTCATCACTAAAAAATCCAAGCTCTCCAGGGAAGAAGTCAATGCTTGTATTGGCTTGCTCAGAAAGAAAAATGCTATTGAAGTAGCTAAAGGCGAGTATCTGCAGATCAAAATTACTGAACAAGGAAAAACATTACAAAAAGAAAAATCTCCCGAAGAATTATTTCTGGAAAAAGATTTCCCCCTCGAAATAACTAAACTGGCTGGAAACGACAAAGCTCTTTTTGAAGATCTTAAAAAAAGAAAAGAATTTCTGAAACTGGAAGAAGTCAAAGAAACGGCCATCACGCTTACCGATTTAGGAAAAAAAGTCGCTGCTATGGATTTAACTGAAGAAGTTACCAACCGCCTTACTACTTCCATGCTCAAAAATGGCACTTGGAAAGACAGCAAATTCCGCGCTTATGATGTTGAAATTAATGTCCCGCAGAAATATGCAGGAAAAAAACATTTCGAAAATGAAGCGATTGAATACATCAAATCCATTTGGCTGGAGATGGGCTTCAAAGAGATGACTGGCAATTATGTGCAATCTGCTTTCTGGGATTTAGATGCACTCTTTACTCCCCAGGATCACCCCGCGAGAGAAATGCAAGATACGTTCTACCTGCACGGGAAAGCAAAACTTCCAGAATTATGGAAAAAAGTGAAAGAAGCACATGAAAATGGAGCAGGAACCGGAAGTACTGGTTGGAAATACGCCTTTTCAAAAGAAGAGACTGAACAACTCCTCTTACGGACCCATACCACAGTTTTATCTGCGCAAACCCTTGCCAAATTAAAAAAAGAAGATTTGCCAGCAAAATTCTTTGCCGTGGGAAAAGTATTTCGCAATGAAGCCTTGGACTGGAAACACTTATTTGAATTTTATCAAGTAGAAGGAATTGTGGTCGATCCAAATGCTAATCTTAAGCATCTTAAGGGATATTTGACTCAGTTTTACACAAAAATGGGTTTTGAAAAGGTACGTATGCGCCCTGCTTATTTCCCCTATTGCGAACCTTGCTTAGAAGTCGATGTCTTCCATCCAGTACGAAAGCAATGGGTAGAACTAGGCGGTGCCGGTATTTTTCGTCCAGAAGTAACCAAGCCACTATTAGGGTTTGATTGTCCAGTCCTAGCTTGGGGACAAGGCATGGGAAGAATTATCTCAGAATATTGGAATATAACTGACATCAGAGACTTAAATAAAAACGATCTGAAACAGATTAGAGAAATGAAACTATGGTTAAAATAATATGCCAACAATAACTCTAAGCAAAAAAGTTGTAGAACAACTAGTAGAAAAAAAATTACCCTTGGAAGAATTAAAAGATAGAATCGCGATGCTAGGTACGGACTTAGAATATATCGAAGGGGATGATATTCGTGTTCAGATTTTTCCCAACCGCCCAGATCTACTCTCAGAACAAGGATTCGCTCGTGCCTTCAGCTCTTTCATCGGCGTGAAAACAGGATTACGTAAATACACTGTCAATGAAAGCAAAGACAGCAATCACAAAATCATCATTGATACTTCTGTCAAAGGAATCCGCCCCTACACTGCCTGCGCGATCGTGAAAGGATTACATTTTGATGAAGAGAATCTCCGTCAAGTAATTCAAATTCAAGAAAAATTGCACGTCACCTACGGCAGAAACAGGAAAAAAGCAGCTATCGGCATTTACCCAATGGAGAAAATTACCTTCCCTATAACGTACAAAGCAGATTCTCCGCAAAAAATAAAATTCAAACCATTGGAAGCACATACAGAAATGACTGCTTCACAAATTCTGGAAGAACACAAGACAGGAAAAGAATATGCGCATTTATTGCAAGGGCTAGCAAAATATCCTCTCTTCGTCGATGCAAAAGGAGAAATCCTAAGCATGCCGCCGATCATCAACTCAGATAAAACAGGAAGGGTTACCGAAGAAACCAAAGATGTCTTTGTAGAATGTTCTGGATTTGATTTCAACGTATTAAGCACTTGTTTAAACATGATAGTAACAGCGTTAGCAGACATGGGCGGAGAGATCTATTCCTTAAAATTAGAATACGGCGAAGGAACAAAAACTACACCTAATCTAATTCCATCTAAAATGAAATTGGATTTACCGTATGTAAACAAACGATTAGGTTTATCCCTCTCTGAAAAAGATGCAATAAAATTGTTGGAAAAGATGGGCTACGGCTTCGAACAAGGACAAGTATTAGTCCCAGCCTATCGCGCAGATATCCTGCATCAAGTCGATCTGATTGAAGACATCGCTATCGCCTATGGCTATGAACACTTCCAGGAAGAAATTCCTAACGTGGCAACTATCGGCGAAGAAGATGCCTTTGAAAAATTCAGCAAGAAAGTGCGAGAGTTACTAGTAGGAATGCAGCTTCTAGAAGTGAAGAACTTTCATCTCACCACCAAAGAAGACCTTACTACAAAAATGAATTTACCAGCAGAAAATCCTATTCCTCTCAAAAACGCCTTGGGCGATCACAATCATCTGCGTAATGCTCTGATGCCCAGCCTGATGAAAAATCTGGCCGAGAACCAGCACCATGAATATCCGCAGAACATCTTTGAGATGGGCAGGATATTTGTTCCTGGAGAGACGGAAACTGGCGTGTTGGAAGCAGAACATCTTTGTGTCATGTTATGTCACGATAAAACTGATTTCACAGAAATCAGGAAAGTGCTGGATACTTTGATGAGAGCGTTAGGATTAGAAAGCGCGGTCAAAGAAAGCGATCATCCGCCGTTCATTCTCGGAAGAAGCGGAGACATTCAAATTCATGGAACAAAAATTGGCATCATCGGAGAATTGCATCCGCAAGTTATAACTAACTGGCAGTTGACCATGCCGGTAGTAGGATTTGAATTGAATTTAGGAAGATTGTTTGAGCTGGCTTGGAAACAATAATTTTAATTCAATAACTGCAATATTTTTCCAGCTCTGACAATAGAAATCCCATTATATTCTCTCAAAGAAAGTAAATCTTCATCGCCGCTCACAATATAAACGGCTTTTGCTTTTTCTGCACA
>JBBSWK010000008.1:0-6262 GCA_038046325.1 Nanobdellota archaeon
GGGTAAAAAACCTGGCGAACTTGAGGGGCTAGTCCCTTAGTGGGTACGCGTGTTCGAATCACGTCCCTCGCACTCTTTATCTTTCATCCAAAACTATATAAACCATCAATCCCTTCTTTAAAACATGAATAAAATCTGGGAAATCACGCAGGAAGAAAAATCTCTTCCCAAACTACATAATCCCATTCTGATAGAAGGCCTTCCCGGCATCGGCAATGTAGGTAAAGTTGCCGCTGATTTTTTGGTAGAAGAATTGAAAGCCAAGAAGTTATATTCTTTTTTCTCCTATAAGTTTCCTCATTCTGTTTTCGTTAATGAGAAAAATTTGGTTGAGATGCCAAAGTTAGAGATATATTATAAACAGTTTGGAAAGGGAACAAAAAAAAGAGACTTGCTTTTTCTAACCGGAGACATCCAGCCTATCGATGAAGAAAGCTGTTATGCATTCTGTGATGAAGTATTGAAAATTGCCAGACAGTACAATTGTAAAAGTGTAGTGACTACTGGCGGCATCGGCTTACAGCATGTTCCGGATAAACCTAAAGTATATTGCGCCGGAAATGATCCAACAGAATTACAAGAATACGCCAAGAAAGGATTGTCTGTCGAAAAAGAAATCTTTGGCGTAGTAGGGCCGATCATGGGCGTTTCCGGCATCTTGTTGGCCTTAGGAAAGAAAAAAGGGGTAAAGGGGGTCGCTTTATTGGCGGAAACCTTTGGCAATCCGTTTTATCTTGGAATCAAAGGAGCAAAAGAAATCGTTCAGGTGCTGGAGAAGAAATTCAACTGGGGTGTTAGTGTGAAGAAAATCAGCAAGGACATTCTGGAAGTAGAAGATCAGCTATTGCAGAAAGCTACCGATTGGCTAGGTGATGAGTTTGTATCCCAAGCTGGCGCGCAGGCGAAAAAGAAAGATGTGCATTATATCGGGTAACTTACTTTCTCAACCAATCATATCCTTCTTGGTTCTTAATCTTGTAGAGTAATTGTAATTTCTCTTTTCCATTAGGCGTTTGTAATAATTTTTCTTTAAAAGAATCATGTTTTTCAAAAATGGCATCAATAAACTCAGTATGGATTTTTTTCCATTTAGTAGGATTTTCTTTTACGAAATGTGCCCAACGTTCAACTTGTTGCAGATGCTCTTCTCTCATAGTCTGAATCTCTTGATTAATTGTTTGATTTTTTACCTGCCTTTCCATTCAATACTCAGTCAGCTTCCTATCTGCATCATAATGAAGGATGGTAGAATTACCCTCTCCGGAAACACTTTTCTCCGTGTTCACGAATTTTCCTTCTTTCAATTTCGTAATCCTGCGCTGGAAACTTTTGTAGCTCATCTCTCCGCCGCGTTCTGCATACATCGCAAAAATTTCGCCGATTTTCCTGCCGGTTTGTTCCCGTATCAGCTCGAGGATGGATTTCATCTCTTGGTCTAATCCTTCTTTCGGCTTGATATGGAAATCATCGACTTTCTTCAACGCTTCTGCCACATGAACTCCGGTAATTTTTCGGGAACTTCGTTCCTCTGCTAAATTTCCCGCTTCCCGCATTAAATATAACCCTACTCGCACGTCGTTTGTTTCTGCGCATTTCTCTATTAATTCCTTAAAGGCTTCCTCCTCCCAGCAGCTATCGACAAAAGCATAATCGCAACGCTGCTGTAATATACCGGCGATTTCCGCTTCATTGTACGGTCTAAAGTATACAAATTCTGGCCCTAACCGGCTGCGGATGCGCTCATCTAGTTCGCCATAAGTATCTCGATAATTAGTAATAAGAATAATTGATTTCCGGTAAATATCTTCAAGTATAGAGTATAAAAAATCCATCTCCTCCAATTTATCAATTTCATCAAAGACAAATACCACGCTGCTTTTGTTCAATTTTTGCTTGATCAATTCCAGCAGTTCACTCGTTTTTTTGCTTTGAATGAACTTGTATCCTAAATCTTCACAAATTTTTGTATAAACCTTGAAAGTGGTATTTTCTTTCCAGCAATTGACGTAAATAGAGATTACTTCTCCGCTTTCCTCTTCCAATTCGCGAAGCACATGGCGACAGGCAGTGGTCTTGCCAATTCCAGGTGCTCCGTATACAAACAAGTTTCTTCCGTTATGCCCTTGCAGTAATGGTCGGATAGCCGTAGCAAAGCGCATCTGCTCATTTTCCCGATACTTCATGACCTTGGGCTGGAAATCGTAATCTAAAACTACCGTATCCCGGAAGACCGTTTCACCGCTGCGCAGCATATCTTTAAATATGGACATACTTTGCTAAATTAAAGCGGGATTTATATTGTTTTTGTGTTTATGATACTACACTTCCATAAAACTTAAAAGGGCTTTTTCATAAAAAGGATCCATGAAGCTAAAAATAGCAATAGTTACGATGCTTTTAGCAGCAGCATTACTGTTATCTTCCTGCTCTCTTTTAACCGGCAGCGCAGTAGCTGATGACGCCTGCAGTTCCTTAGAAGGCGCGGCGAGAGATAACTGTTATTCTGAATCTCAGCAGTGCAGTAAAATCAAGAACACTCAGGCTCGTGATTCCTGTGTCGCTGAATTAGCCAAACAGAAAAATGATGTAAAAGTATGTGATCTCATTGTTACGGGGAAAACTATTGGTTTTTGCCAGTATCAGATTGCCGTTCAGCAAGATAATTTTGATTTATGTAAAGAAATAGGGGATGAATCCTGGCAGGATACTTGTTATTATAAGCTTGCCCTCCAGCGAAATGATGCCGACAGATGCGCTTATGTTGCCGATGTTGATCAAAACCTTGATTGCGTCAAGAAGGTAGCCATAGCGACCAATGATGCTGAATTATGCCATCGTTTAAGCAAGCAGAATAAAGCAGAATGCCTTTTTAAAATAGCAACTGCAACATTAAATGCTGATCTTTGCGCTCAATTTGCAGAAGATAAGCTGAACACCGCTTCCTGTTATCTGAAAGTTGCTAAGCTGACCGATGATAAAAAGTTATGCAATAAGATTCCTGTAAAGGATATTAAGAACTATTGCAATGGTTATTTTAATGACAAGGCAGCTGCTCTATCTTCTTAACTCTATCTTCTTAATTTTGTAAATTATTTTTAGACTTAATCTTATTTGATTTATGCGAGAAAAATTTGTATTAAAAATATAGATTTAAATCAAATAAGCAGAAATCTCCAGGATTCATCCTTGGAGATGAATGCTAGTGAACGAGCAAGAGATTTCGCTATATTTGATTGTAGAAAATCCGTCTCGGAAAAGTGGCGGAAATCCCCACCCTTTAGGGTAGGGGATAGCCACTTTTCAGGATTTTCTTTAATTTCCAGAAGCCTTCTTGTTCCACTTATACGTTCTCATAGCCGCGCTCTGCCCGTATCCGCAAGAAGCGCATTTTTTCTTTATCTTATGATAAGAAGCTTTTCCGCAGCGTCTGCAGCGAAGGTGGTTTCTTTTTCCACTCTTCTTACCCATGCTGGCTGTTCCTTTTGACATAGCTCTTAACTCCTATAATTTTATGCTGGAGAAATGAAAGTTATGGTATCCCCGCGGATAAAGACGGTTCCTAATTTTCGTTTTACTTCTCCGTTTTCAAATTCACTAGCATCCTCTAAAACCGTATTGATATGAATATCAAATGCTCGTAATCTTCCCGTGAAATGGTGTCCGTTCTTGAGAACTACCATAACTGTTTTATTCCTTGCTGCGTTCAGCGTATCTAAAGGTCTTGATTCATCCATAGTATTTGTAACACCCCACGTGTTTGGTTATTAGGAAAGAGGATGCTATATAAAGGTTTCGCTTGATATGATGATTTTGAGCAATTTATTTTAGCAACAACAACAATGATGGCAGACGGTCAATCCTCACTTCGTTCGTTTGCCCTACCGAGCACCCCGTAAGGGACGACCCCCGCTCGGTCTGCATCATTTGTTGTTGCCCTACCCCACGGAAGAATTATAAATACAATAGTTATTTTGCAGTCTATGATCAACTTCACCAAACTTCGAAAAGATATTCAAGATTATGATTCAGAACGGGAAAAACTAATCAAGCAAAGTCGTGACGTCTTAAAGCTGAGCAAGCAGATCATCTATGCTGTGCATCGTGATGACATTACTGAAGCCGCTAAACTGATCAAAGAAATAGAGGCGGAAAAAAAGAAATTAGATGCCATTGCCAAGCACAGCCGCAAGATGGGCAGCGAAGGAAGCTACAAAGTCGCCATTCAGGAATATGCAGAAGCATTATTGTATTATCATTTTATCAAAGAAGGAAAACTAGTTGACCTTCCCATTGACACTGAACACTTTATTTTAGGATTGGGCGACCTTCCCGGCGAGTTAGTACGCAAAGCAGTATTCTTAGCTGGAAAAGGCGAAGTGGAGAAAGTCAACAAGATCAAAGATGCGGTGGATACTATCTACGGCGAATTATTGAAATTTGATTTCCGCGATAATGAAGTGCGCAGGAAGTTTGATGCGGTTAAGTACGACTTGCGCAAGCTAGAAGATTTGGTATTGGATTTGAAGCTGAAAGGAAGATAAAAAGTATTCAGAGGATTTAAGATTTAATCGTCTTTCTAGGATTGTTAGTTAATTTTTCTTTATCTTTTTCTATTCTTCGTTCTAATTTTTTAATATCTTCTTCTGGAGGCAAGTTTTCTGGAACAATGTTATTCTTTGCTAAAACTCTTCTCATTTCCTGATTGTTTTTAACGTGTTCTCCTGTAATCTTGATTTCGCCATGTAACTCCTTTTGCTTAACATTGAAATTAGTTATTTCCGTTGCAAAATTCTTTGCAGCGATGGTTACAGTTGGCAAAAAATCAGCCATAGGTCTATTTTGAGGAATATGTAGCTTTCTCTTCATCTGTTTGGTATTATTTCCGCCAAATAATGCTTCATCTCCTTTGCTTCTGATTCTGGCAAAACCAGTATCATCAACTCCGCGCTCATAAATAAGTTTTGATAGTTCTGTTTCTGATGCAATTAACTTATTTCTCGCTTCAAGTCTCTCTTGCAATGCTATTCTTTGTTCTATTAATTCTTGTTTTCTGGTTTGTATTGCAAAATAGCTTTGTGCAAAGGCAATTTCTTCTTTTCGAGGATCGCCATTTTGGGCAATAAGATAACAGGCGTATCTGGTAAGTTTATAATCAGATATTTCTTTTGTCGCGCCTTTAGGCATAGCTATCGTTTTGGCGGCTCCGACAAAATGATTTTGTACCTCATGGCCTGAATTTTTACATGATTCTTGTGCTTTTTCTATTACTCCTAAAAATTTCCTCCATTCCACATAACCTAACAGTTGTTGTAATTCTCTTGCAAACCAAAATTCTACATTTCCTTCTTGATGAGAGTAGTCTTCAAAATTCTTGGTTAATTTAGTGATGATTTGCTTTTCCATTTTGTTATGGGGGAATAAGAGAATATTAAAAATCTTTCTAGTGTGTTGTTGGAAATTGTAAGGTTGAAGTTAAAAGGAAGGCAACTGGTATCTTCCAGCCATGATTTCTTTGTGGATGCCTGTTCCTTCACGAGCTTCTAAGGTGGAGAAAAAAGCATTGCCGAGAGCATGTTCGGTCGGCTTTCCTTGCTTTCTTAACCGGTCTCTTAAGAATTTATCATATTTCGATTCTTGTTCTTCACAAAGATAAGGATTTGGCGTTCTTCTATTTTTCTCTGCTGACCAGAAATAAACTGAGCGCACTTCCGGTAAATTATACGCGATGCTTCCACACAAAGAGGAGGGATTATCCTCCTCCATCCACTTCAAAGCTATAGCATTTTGTACTGAACGCGCTTGTCCTTCACGGAGACATTCAAATTTTTCATAAGGAAATCCTTTTTCCTTTTGCACATGGTGAGTATATTCGTGAGCGATAACTGGAATGATTAACTCTCTCTTTTGTTTTTTGAGAGAAATGCCTTTCTCTGGAGAGTATTCACTTGGACGAGTATTGTTATAATAAATACCTGCACTCCCAAAAGCAGATATAAACAAAGAAGTAGCGATGAAAACATAATCCAGTGCCTCAAAACCAAAATATAAGCCCTTTGTAATTGCGTATGACTCCATTCCTCCACTAGCTCCAATTCCTAAGCTTAACAATAGTATATTCTCATTCTGGGAATGGTATTGAATGCCTTGAGCTTTTATCTCAGATACTCCTAAAAATTTATCTACTTCTGGTTTGATTTCTTCCAAAAGCGGAAAGAGTTCTTGTGGTGATGGGACTTTTCCAAAATTCAGCCTTTTATCTTTT
>JBBSWK010000009.1:0-5430 GCA_038046325.1 Nanobdellota archaeon
GTCGTAGGCTGGTTCCAAGGAAAAATGGAATGGGGGCCAAGAGCTTTAGGGGCTAGAAGCATACTTTCTAATCCTTGCAACAAACAGATGCAGGAAATTCTCAATCAAAAAGTAAAACATCGGGAAAAATTCAGGCCGTTTGCACCAGTAGTCTGTGTTGATGATGCCTTACATTATTTTGATTGTGATGACCCTATTCCTGAACCGACGGATTATATGCTGATGGTGTATCCCATCAAAAAAGAATGGCGTAAAAAAATTCCCGCCGTAACCCACGTTGACGGGTCAGGAAGATTACAGACTCTGAAAAGAACTCAAAATCATTTGTACTATGATCTTATCAAAGAATTTGGCAAGCTTTCCGGCATACCTATCCTCATTAATACCTCTTTTAATATCCGAGGAGAACCGATTGTGTGCACTCCTGAAGATGGGTATAAGTGCATGATGGGAACCGGCATTGATTATTTAGTTATGGGAAAATTCTTGATTAAGAGGGAAGATAATCCTCAAGACATGTGGGATAGCGAGACTATTGCAAGGGATTGAGTAAGTTCGCGATGCCAACATTTTTGGATGGCGACGGAGCATTGTGATGTGCTGATGCGAAATGTTTAAATAGTGTTATTTTTTAGGAGAGAAAAATGAACAAGTTGCTGTGTAACATCCTTTTATCTTTAGCCACTATTGTTGTGTGTTTAGTCTTTTTGGAAGTAGGAGTACGGATATCGGGCGTATCTGCAATTTATGGTTATCCCGACGGCTTATATGAAAATGATGATTTATTGGACTATAAAATAGTTCCAGGGATAAGCGGAGAACTGATCAAGCCGGAATTTAAAACTAAATTCAAGATAAATTCCTACGGGATGAATGACTATGAATATTCCGAAAAAACTGTTGATGATTTTAGGATACTGGCATTAGGAGATTCTTTTGTTTGGGGGGCTTACGGTACCGAGTTAGACGAAACCTTCCTTAAACAATTGGAAGGTAGGCTAAATGAGAATAGCAAGGGCAAACATTTTCAAGTTATGAAGGCAGGGGTGCCTGGATACGGGACGGATCAGGAATTGTTGTATCTTAAAAGTAAAGGGATAACCTTGAAACCTGATATGGTTTTACTACATTTTTATCCCAATGATTTTGATGATAATATGGTGTCAGGTGAACGAGAAGTTAATTCTAAAGGACAATTAGTGGTTAAAAGAAAAAACAAGCAAAAACCATTGAAACTGTTTAGAAATTTTTTATTCAATAATTTACATTCTTACCGGCTCACGGAAAGAACCGCCGTTAATGTTATGGGCCCCAAGTTAGGAAGTCTGGTGGGGGGCGATACGATTTATAATCGGGACGGAATTTCTAACATTTATGAGGTTAATTATACCGAAGATACCTATTTAAAGTTAGACAGGACTTTTACCTTAATCAAAGAAATGGATCAATTCACTAAAGAAAACAATATTCCTTTTGCCATAGTCTTTATACCGGCAAAGTTCCAAGTTTATTCTGACCTACAAAGAGATATAATCAAAGAAGGATTAGTTACCGATAAAGTATATGATGATTTTAGCAAGCCAAATAAAATATTTTTAAAGTGGGCTGAAGAGAAAGATATTGTAGTTATTGATCTCCTGCCGGGATTATTGGCGCATGATGAAAAAGATGATTTGTATTGGACTCTAAATCCACATTGGAATAAAAAAGGAAATAATAAAGGAGCTGAACTGATCTATCAAGAGTTGGTTAAACATCAAGCGTTGTTAGAGTTGGTAAGACTAGAATCTAAAGTATGGGATCCAGAGAACATTTTTGCTGCTCCAAACAGATGATTTTTGTAAAATCGTCATTTGTTGGCGTGCTTGCAGTGTTTTTTTTGATTAACTTTTAGAAAAAGCCTGAGGTTTAATCTTCAACTACACTGACTTTAATAGATTTGGAAAATGAGATATATAAAAAAAATACTAACATTGATTTTAAAACATCGCTACGGAATAGCTGTTTCCCTCTTAATAGGAATTATTTTCTTTCTACCACATCTTCTTATGCCCCTGCTCCAGGACCAAGGCGTAGAATATTCACCATTAGTAGTGAAAGGTGTTGCCGGTAGATTAACGGATGAAGCGCTTTATGCCGGATATGTGCATGAAGTTATAGAAGGACATCTTATTCCCCGGTCTTCTATCTGGGAATGGCAGGATAAAATTGTTCCCTCTCATGCCGGGCCATTACCGGCAATAGTTTTAGGTATTCTAGGTATCATTTTAGGTGGACTTACCAGAGTGTATATCTTTTCCTTTTTCATTTTTCCCTTCATCGGTTCGTTATTAGTGTATGCTATTGCTTTTCGCCTCACTTCAAATAAAAAAGTATCCTGCCTAGCCGCGCCCCTAATTTATTTCCCCGCCACCAACCTTGTTTTATTTGTCACCGGTAAAATCGTCCAGCCTATTGGTTACTTCTCCCGCTTCTACCCGGTTTTGTTTAATTTCATTATCTTTGCTTTTGCCCTTTTATGTTTAATCCTGTTGTTACAAAAAAAAGAATGGAAATACGTATTTTTGAGCGCTTTATCCGGAAGCCTATTGTTTTTTACCTACTTTTATTATTGGACTTTCTATGTAGTTATGAGCATTATCTTACTAGCATTTACGTTTATCACCCTCAAAAGAGATAGTCTAAAACTGAGAATCCATCTAGGAATTATTTTCGCGGTAGGAATAACCCATTTTTTCCTATTCACACGTCCAAGCTTAGGCGACAAAACTACCATGCTTCTGAGATTAAATGGAGCAAAAATAACCCACCTTCCAGAGATTAGTTATTCCTTACTCTTGTTAGCAGTAACGATTTTTTATATAATTTATAGTTATTATTCCTTCAAAAAAGTTGAACTGCCCCCTGAAAATATCTTGTTCATCACCATCTTATTATTTTCCAGCCTGACAGTCATTAACATACAAGTATTAACTGGTTATTCACTTGATCATCGACAATGGCTTTCTGCTGCAGTGTGGCCGGTATTGATCTTAACCCTGGTTCATAGTATGAGTTTATGGTCTGGCCAAACCAACAGAAAGCTAATCAAAAATATACCAATAATAATGATCATTTTCTTCCTGTTATTTGGAATGATCTGGCAGGTAAGGTTTGCTACGACCATGTACTCTTCCTACGTTCTTCCGGATTATCAGAAAAATGCATTTGCCTGGTTGAACGAAAATACCTATCCTGATGATGTGGTTTTATCCTTGAGTTCTGACTTTATTCTATTAGTTCCCGTATATACCCATAACCAAAATTATGTGCCCAGTGCGCGAGGCGAAGCAATTCCAATCTCAGAAGTAATAATGCGAAGACTCATAGCTTATCGTCTTCTTAATGTTTCGACAGAAAATTTTGTATTCTTGAACAAACCTTGCAGCACTTCTCGAGAGATTTTAAGGCCGTATCTGGAAGGAGGAAAAAAAGAATTTGATCACGCCGGGTATGAAGAAACTGTTTCTTCCCTCATTACCTTTGAAGCTTTTTTTGCCAACTCCGGATGCCATATGCCGCTTGATTTCAAAGGGAAAGTGAAAGAATCTTATCAACATTTACCTGGCGATTGGAAAGAGTTAACCCTTATTTTTAAGCTTGATTACCTCATCATCGGCCCTTATGAAAAGCAGCTGTTGCAAAGTGATCTTTCTGAATTGGCCATAGTTAGATATCAAGACGAACAGGTAACTATTTATGAAGTCCTAGAACCTGCTGAAGATAATTAATAGATCAAGAGATCATTAACAAAAATGAATCATCAGCAAATAGCCTTAATTCTGTGGTAATTCTTTTTGAAGAAATTTATGATTGTGATAAACGGAATTAAGATAATCTCCCACTTTATTCTCTTGAAAAGCCTTAGATATTTCTGCCACCGCATCAATAATTTGAAAATCGGGCTTAAAATTAAGTTTATCTCTAATCTTGGAAAAAGCTACCCGGTAATTCCTTTTATCATGTACTTCCGAACTTATAGTAAGTGTGGCAGTAGGAATTTGCTCTTTGATGAGATTTCCTAATTGAGTGATAGTATAATTCTGATCTTCTGACCCTACGTTAAAAGTCTGATTTGCGACGGTTTCAAAAGGAGCTTCCAACACTAATAAAATTGCCTTGGCCACGTCTGCCACATGCACATTTGGTCTCCATTGATCCCCGCCAAAGATAGTAATTTTTCCCTCTTGCAAGGCTTTAGCGGTTAACGTATTAACCACCAGATCAAAGCGGGGACGATTGGACCATCCATACACCGTAGCTAATCTGAGAATAGTGGGAGCAAAATTTTCATCGGCCATGGACAACAGGGCTTGTTCTGAATTCACCTTCATCTTAGCATACAAAGAGATAGGATTTAAATCCGAATGCTCAGAAAGTAAAGCAGTACCCTCTGATCCGCCGTACACACTGCAGGAAGAAGTATACACCAATCGATTAACTTGATAATGTTTACAAACAGAAGCTACTAAAAAAGTAGCGAGGTAATTAATATCCTGGGTAACTTTGGTATTAAGAGAACAAGCATGATCTCCAACTAATTCAGCCAAGTGAACAACTGCGTCCACATCTTGAATACATTGACTTAACTCTTCCAGATGCCGGGTATCTCCAGAAACTATTTCTAATTTAGGATTATCTCGAAGATCAACTAAAGATTGTTCACCATACAGAAATTTATCTAAAACTCTCACCGCATAATTCTGCTTCAGAAGTCTTCGAACTAAAGTACTCCCTATGTATCCTCCGCCGCCAATTACTAATATCTTCTCCATTGGTCGTGACTTCTTTACACTTTTACTGAGAAAAGAGAAAGATCCAGAATCAGGAAAAGCCAGATCAATAACCCGCCTATTTTCATCAACTACGGGAATCCCAAAATACCGTTCTTTTCGAAACTGTTCAAAAAGCACTTGCGTCGGTGTATCTACCGTAGCAAAAAAAGGATTTTTATTAAGGATCATGCTAATGGGGTCATGAATAGAAAACCCTCTTAAGATAGCCCTGCGAATATCTCCGTCAGTAACAACGCCAATTAAAGTACGCTGGGCATCGGCTACGATAGCCATCCTAATACTATTGCGGTCAATTACCGACATTACCCCTTTTATATCGGTATTCTCGTTAACAAAATAACGCTCAGAGATGGTCATAAATTCTGCTCACCTCTACAAAAATGGACAATAGAATCTATAAGATAGTGTGAATCATCAGAACTCATAGCGGCGTAGAGAGGAATGGTAAGAACCCGGTCAGACAATAGTTCTGTTTGAGGAAGATCTCCTTTTTTATGTCCTAACTTTTTGACATATAACTCCTTAAGATGCACGGGCATAAAATAAACTTTGGACATGATACCTTTTTGTTCAAGAAATTTTTGCAAGTTATCTC
>JBBSWK010000010.1:0-2097 GCA_038046325.1 Nanobdellota archaeon
ACATGGACAAAACAATCTTGTGCTTTTAGGTCGTGGCTTCCTTTGTTCTTGACTTCAACTAAGGCGATAAGATCACTTTGGTCGTAGAGTATGGATGGGGGAGAATCTTGGATAAGCTGCAATTGTACTCCTTGCGTACCGGTTTTGACTTGTTGCAGGGCAGCAGCTGTGTCTAAGGGAGTTTCCCCGGCGCCCGGTTTTGGTTTACAGGAGACTAAAAATAAGGCTATGAGAATAACTAATAGTAAGGTAAACACGCTCTTTTTCATAACAGTTCATTAATTAAAGAACCTATATAAGTTTTTTGGTGAATGAAAGGGACGTGATACGACTATAATTATTCACTTTCACACCACCACTTTGGCGGCAAGACGGCCACGTTCCGTGTCCTACAAACCACCCCGTAAGGGACAACCCCCGGTTTGTCTTGCGCCAAGGTGGCGTGCACGAGTCTGGGGATGCGCCCTCCGGGCTGACGAGTAGGTTGCGCAGCAACCGTTGCACCGCCACAATTGGCGCTTTCACATGATATTTTATTTATTACATTCTCAAGAAAACATTATAAATATACCCCATTCCAACACATACATGGCAAAATACAAAGTAGAGCATTTCAAGAAGGATTGCATCAGCTGCGGCGCTTGCGCAGTGATCAATCCAGATTTCTGGGAGATGGATGCGGAAGGGATGGCCGATCTGAAAGGCTCTACGAAAGTTGGCGATCATTACGAATTAGAAATTGATGAAAAGGATAAGGATAGCAACCAGGAAGCAGCAGATGTCTGTCCGGTCAATATTATTCATGTAAAGAAGGTTGAGGAGAAGTGATTTACGATTTCAATTCTTTCCGCAACGCATTATTATAATTCACCAAATGGTGCTTAATTCGAGAAAGCATCTCATGATGTTTCTTCAGCAAATGTTGAGCTTCTTGCGTTGATTTATGATGTTCCTTAGCATGTTTGTATCTACTTTTTTCATCAGTAGCAGAAGCATGTTTCTGTCCGTGATGCTGCGCTTCTTTGCTCAAATCGTGCAGTTTCTTATTCATCTTAGTCAATTCTTTAGAACAGAGATAAAGATAGGCTGCTTCGCGGGTGATGCTCATAGAAGAAGGAGAATGTTGAAGTTTAAAATATTATGGTTTGATCTCTGCCAATTTTCCTGGATGATCACTAGGATATTTCTGCCAAGATTGGTCCCGAAGATACTCGGCTGTGCAGTGATATTTGTCTCCGGTAAAAATGTAATCAATAGTTCTATATTCTTCATATAAGTGAAGGTTTTGAAGATGCTCTGCGGCGTCATGAAGATCTTCAGTAGCATCGTGCAATAGGTCTCTAAATTGAGAATATAAAAGTGATTTTTTCCTAAAATTAAAATCACCGGCAAGAATGAATGGCCCGTTTTCTTTCAGTTCTTTTATTTTTCCTAACAGTTGTTTTGATTGTGCTATAATATAATCGTCGATATCATCGTCTTTTTTATAGGTACAAACTTTATGGGTATTAACGATTGTCACTCGCCCGAATTCTTTGTCCTGGATGATGGTTTCCAGAAAACCTTTACCAAGCAGCCTGTCCCAACGCTGTTCTGTCAACCAAGTTCCTTGGGCAAGATAGGGATGGTAATTCACTTCCAACGGTTTTTCTTTAGTTAATGTTACGAGACCGCCTCTGGTAGTTTCGATCAATTTAGGCAGAGGATACCAATTAGTCTGATACGAAACGTAATACCCTTTAATGCTTTCCAGCATCTTCCTGCTTTTGCGAAAAAATGCTTCCTGGATGCAGGCGATATCCGGCTGCGCTTCTTCTATAGTTTTTTTGATCAGGGGAAAACGTTCATCTCGATCTCTGAGAGAAGCTCCGTGAATGTTCCAGGTCATGATGCGCATAATCAACTATTATCTTAACTATATTTAAAATTTAAGGAATAGAACTTTACTTCTTCACGATGATCATGCAGTGATCTAATTCAAATGGTTCCAGAACTTTGTAATCGATGACCGTGAATTCTTTTTCTAAGAGATTTCTGATCTCGATGAAAATATCTTTATTCTTGCGCTTGATGTCAATACTGCGCGCTTTAATTGCC
>JBBSWK010000011.1:0-2461 GCA_038046325.1 Nanobdellota archaeon
AAATCGTCTCACCACGGACTAAAGTCCGTGGCTTGAAAAGAGACGATTTCTAAACTCCGCCTATTGTGACATAAATAGGCTAGAAAGCATTCGCACAATAAAGCGACGACTTTATTGGCGTCCCAGAAAAATCGTTGTTTTTCTGTGGACATCCTCGTCTTAAAAGACGAGGCTTTCTGCCTATTTAATGTAAATATAATCCTTAATCTACTCAACCTGCATTATCCTTTTCTTCTGCCTAATGGTTAAGTATGGCTTCTTCAACCGCTTCTTTAACGCTGCATCCTGAGTTAGGACTAGGTCTCCTTCTTTAGAATGCTGCACCAGCAGATCATCGACATTTCCGCTTTCTGGAATAACTTTAACCTTCTTCGCGTTGATGATTCCTAATGCTATTAAGGCGGCCTGCCTGAACTTTGCTCTCTGTTCAGAAACAATTTTTCGTAACTCTTCTATTGTTCCTTGAAGCACTGTTACTTTATACGAAAAATCGCAGTCTCTCTCCAGAGCGGCAAAGATATCCAGCTTAAACTCAGTAATGGCCATCCAGGCATTGGTATCGATGATAATATGTTTCATTAATCCCTCCCAGTCTCTTTTCCTGCCTCTTTTCCTATTTCTTTTACAGTGGCAATCCAATATATTCTGGTTAAAACGATCATGATGATGATAAGCAAACCGGTAAGCGCTAATAGCAGCATTGATTCCGTGTATTCAATTGCGCCGTAGAGAGCAGCAAAACTGAGTAAAAGCAACGCTGCATTTATGGAGAAAAGAGAAAAAGTTTTAGGAAAATCAAAGATAGACCGCTGCAGTACTTCTCTTCCAAAATGCTTCCAAGACTCAGCCGTAGCCGCTGCAAATGCGGTCAGCAGGAAATAATAGAGCGCCACTTTTACAAGAAGGATTATTTTAATCATAAACAACACTGCTGCAAAGGAATCACTGAGCCGGATATAATGGATTAAAACATAATAGGAAACTATAGCAAATGGTACAAACAAAACAATTACCGCGCTCCAGGCCTTAAGAAAAAACCCCACTGCCTTTTTGGCAGCTTCTTTCCAATGCTGTTTTCTTATGTTCTCTTCAAACATCCAATGGCTAAGCAGCCAGATGCTTCCATTAAGCAGGAGAAACAAGAGGCCCATCCAAGTTCCAAAAGCGATTACGTTTTTGAGCATAGAGCGGTAGCTATTGTAGATTGAAGCGTAATCCGGAGTGAAAGGCATCCCTTCTTCAATTTTTTGGGTGTCATAATTTGCCTGCTCTAAAGGCTGGATTATTCCCTGCGTGTCTGTCAACACTCTGATCACATACTGTGTTCCGAGCCAGAGGGAAGAAACTACAAAAATGATTTGTAGTAAAATGATTATGGCAAAAAGCAACTTATGTTTTTTAATAGAATTAAGAGTAACTTGTAATCCTCTTTGTAGATAATTCATGCGTCAAGAAAGAAAAAAGAAGTTTAAAGACTTTTCTGTTTGCCTGTTACACTAGGCGAAGGTCATGAAAGTGCGGGGAAGCGCTTGAGAAAAGCGCTTTCAAAAACCCGGCACTTTGTGACGCCAGAGAAGCAGGAGAAGAAAGAGCATTTAAACCTACTTAAAGGTCGGCTCTTTCTGCTTCTCTGTGCGTACAAGAAATGAGGAAACTACCTCATTTCTGTGCTGAAAACAAATCGTTGCATGAAAAGCATAGCTTTTCAGCACTGAAAATAAATCGCTGTTTATTTTCATGTGTTTGTTTTCATGTACTCAAGTGGGACATTCACTGCGTTCAGTCCCACGACATAAATTTTCATCCCTTTAACCCACATGAAAACTTTGGCTTTTGCAAATAATCATCTTCTAAAGGTGTTCCTGTGATCAATTCACGCGTTTTTTTCAGAGGAGTTATGGCTGTGCCTCCCCGTACGGTGCCGATAAGTTCTAAACCTTGATTTCCGAAACGATATACCCCTCCGCCAGAATTACCATTGATGGATACCATATTAAGGAAGATCATATTCTGTTTGATATCGGTAATGTTGGCAATAGAATAAGGATGATTTCCGTTCGGAAAGCCCACTCCTATCACATAATCTCCGGGGTGAAGTTGGCCGGCAATTTTTCCTCGGTAAGGAGCCGCGTGGTTGACCTTTCCTTCTATTTTCAGTAAAGCTTGGTCTATCTGATCATCTCTCTTCACTACAAAGGTGGGAAGTTCTTGCACGGTTACAGAGCTTTCCAGCACCTTTATTTCTCTTTCAGATTTAGTCCCTTCATGTTCTTCTTTGCAAGTATAACGCTCTCCTGGAGAATAGGAAGTCATATGGTTGGCAGTAAGGATATATTCATCGCCGGTCTGCGCATCGCGGAGCAATACTCCTGAACCAAAATGATCTAATTTTATGGAATCCCTGCATTTTTCTTCCAGAATGGATGACCGCTCTAACCGCAGAGAAGAATCATAAATATTA
>JBBSWK010000012.1:0-4767 GCA_038046325.1 Nanobdellota archaeon
CATACTCTAGAGAATGTCAATAACTTAACCTATATAAATGTAGCGACTTAGAAAGTTAAAAAGAAGAAACAAAAAACTTAAATGCATTCCTGATAACAATGATCTTCCATGTTATCTTGACATTGCGTTGCAAAGCACTTGTACCAACAACCTTCATCCATTTCTGGAGCAGTAGCAGCATATTTTGGCAAGGTTGAAAGACAAAGTTCCATATCTTTGCCATAATCATGCTTATACTTGTCATCACAATTGGTTAAACCTTCGCAGGCATCTCTTACCATATAACTTGGTCCTGGATCGGCACTTCCTTTGCCGCCACTGTTTGTGTAATAGTTGTTAGTGGTATCTCCGCAACCTACACTTGAAACTAAAAACGCTAAAGGCAGTATATTTCTCATTTTGTATTCTCTTATTTTGACTATTTATCACTTAAAAATGACAATTATTTATAAAACTTGTGTAAAACCCAAAACTATATAAACTTTGGTTTACACATATAAACAAAAATGGACATGTATAAATTAAAATGGACTATGCTTGAACAAGATATATTCGCTCTGCTCTGCGTAAACGCAGGAGAAAAATTAAGCCAGCGTGAGATAGCTAAGCTTCTCGGCGTTTCGCCCACGGCTGTGGCAAATTCTCTCCCAAAATTAAAAGAATATAATTTGGTGAAGATAGAGAAAACCAAAACCATAAACTTTGTTTCATTTAACAGGGATGAGCAAAAAGCCTTGGAATTGAAACGAGTAGATAATCTAAAAAATATATATGTATCTGAATTATCCACATATCTTTTTCATGCTCTCCCCGGAGGAACGATAATTTTATTTGGAAGCTATAGCCGGGGAGAAGATACTATCAAATCCGATATTGATATCGCTGTAATAGGAAGAAAAAGTAAAGCACTAGATCTTGATAAATACGAAAAAATACTTAAAAGAAAAATAAATGTAAATTTTTATGCTTCCTGGAAGGAGATACAGAAACATCTTAAAAACAATATCCTAAATGGCATCATTCTGCATGGAAGTGTAGAGGTATGAAATCTCTTAAATCTTTCAACGAATTTGTAACAGAAGGCATCGTCAACAAAATTACGCCAGACCTAGAAAGAGCAAAAAGCCTAGTTGCTGAATCAAAAAGAAAGATTCATTCCTTACAGGAACAAGTAGAAAAAATAGGTATTAAAGATGAAAATTCTAATGATTATGTAGAATACTGTTACAATATCATAATGTACTTATTGAGAGCAGAATTATATTTGAAAGGCTATGCGTCGAGCGGCCAAGGAGCTCATGAAGCAGAGGTTTCATATCTGCGAATATTAGGTTTTGATGAAAAAAACGTTCAGTTTATGGACAAAATAAGATATTTTAGAAATGGCATCCTTTATTACGGAACTTCTTTAGACGCTGAGTATGCACAAAAGTGCATAGAATTCACAAAAAGAATCTCGGCTAAGTTAAACAGATTGATAGAAAGAGAATTACAAAGTTCATTGAGGAAAACTCATCAAAATACCTAAAACTACTACTACGAAAAAAATCAAAAAACATTTTTTTCTAGTTTATTTGCACACTTCATAAACTATCAAAAACTCTCTTTTTTTCAACATCATACTCTAGAGAATGTCAATAACTTAACCTATATAAATGTAGCGACTTAGAAAGAAGGAAAAAAGAGGAAAAAATTAATAATCTGGAATTAAAGAGTTGCACTTGCCAGCCCGAATTTCGTTGCAATCTGAGTTAGCAATGCAGATTTTATATTCTTCCGGAAAAGGAACCGATTTACACTCGCGAACTCCTACAGTGTACTCCTTCTGCAGGTCGCCTCCCTTCGGGTTGTAACCGCATTCGAAAACCTGGCGAGAAATTGCACCCTCACAATCAAGTTTCTCTCCGTTTTCTCCATTATTTCCACCGCTAACGGGATAGTTATTATAAGTGTCCCCACAGGCCATACTGGTGATTAAAGCCGCCAAAGATAGTATTTTTCTCATTTTTATCCCCCCATACTCATTAGTTACTACTGGAAAATGATAATGATATATAAATCTTCCCTTAGAAACCCAAAACTCGACCTACAGCCTGCAGATCCTTAGCGGAACGCATCTCTTCTTTAGAAGTCGCAAAACTACATAGTATTATCTGAACTTTATACTTTTTGCAGAGCTTGATATTAAATATAATCCGAGCCAATAACTTTCCTTTATCCTGAGAATCAAGTAGGCCTAAAAAAGAAAAAACCATCACTTTGCTCTTCTCCGCAGCTATTTTGCATAGCACTTGATCCAATCCCCCGCGTACAAAATGCATACTATCTTTAGGATGGATGTTTTCCATGCCGTAGACGATATCAACATTGCTTCTTTCCAAGGCAAAGCGCAACAGCTCTTCAGAATCGGCCTTGAAAACAGTCTTCATCTTTTTATTTCTGGCATTTTCTATTTCCTTCAACAACTCCTTCTGGGTTTTTCCCTTAAGCAAAATAAAATCGTGGTCCAAGAAATGCACTTTAGTAAAACCAAGCTCTAGAGCTAACTTTTCTACTTCTGCACTTTTCTTCATTAAAACATACTCATCCATATACTGCAAAATAGTCATTAAATTTATAAAATATCCCTAAAACTAAACCTATGCTAAACTGTGCCTTACTTAGAGGCGCAGAGAGGTAAAGAAATGTACATAGAAGTATGTAACGAACGAGAACAAACTAATCATAAGATTGAATTTACCGGAACAAAAGTCAAAGACCTTCTTCATCAATTAAAAATTAATCCAGAATCTGTTCTTGTTGTACGCAACAACGAGGTTATAACCGAAGAAGAAACGCTGCAAGACAATGACAAGATAGAACTGCTCAGCGTCATTTCCGGAGGATAAGATGCAGTGTACAAAATGTTCTAATAATGCTGTAATAAACCTCCAGCATGGAAATCTCTGTAAACATCATTTCATAGATTATTTCGAAGAAAAAGTCTTCAAGACCATCAACAAATATCAGCTTATCGGGAGAAATGAAAAATTATGTGTGGCCGTTTCCGGCGGAAAAGATTCCTTGACGGTACTCTATCTCACTAAAAAATATCTTGAAAAAAACAATATACCTGTTGACGATAATCTTGTTGCCCTGGCCGTAGACGAAGGCATAGATAATTACCGCGAACACACCCTTGTTGATCTTAAAAAATTCTGCTCAGAACATGCTGTACCCTTAACTATTGTTTCTTTTGAACAAGAATTAGGAAAAACCCTGGATAAAGCATATCCAATCGTCAATAAAGACACCAACAAAAGGCCTTGTAACGTCTGCGGGGTCTGGAGGCGATATCTACTCAACAAACACGCAAAAAAATTAGGAGTTGACAAAGTCATCACCGGGCATAACCTAGACGATGAAGCACAAGCAATTGTTATGAACATGTTTAAAGCTAACACTACCTTAGCCGGGCGTCTCGGACCAATTTCCGGCCTGGGCGAACACGATTTATTTGTACAGAGAGTAAAACCGCTCTATTTTTGCGCAGAAAAAGAAGTGCGTCTTTATGCCTTGCTGAAAAATTTTCAAATTAAATTCAGCGAATGTCCTTACTCCAAAGAAGGATACCGCCATCATATTCAAGAAATGCTCAATGATTTTGAACACAAATACAAAGGCACAAAACAAGGAATAGTTAATTCTTTTTTAGCTATGCTTCCTCTGCTGCAAGATCAGGAAAAGCAACAAACAATCGGAGCCAACAAAATCCAACAGTGCAGCAAATGCCAGGAAGCGTCAAACAAAGATGTCTGCAACGCTTGCCTGATGAAGGAGACTATTCAAAATGCATAACTCAGAAAATCATTCTCGATATTCACGGCAAACCTTGCTAAAGGAAATTGGTAAGGAAGGACAAGTAACTTTGCAGAACAAAAAAGTGGCAATTGTGGGAGTTGGCGCGTTAGGAACAGTTGCTGCTGAATTATTGGCTCGCGCTGGTGTTGGTTCTTTAATCCTTATTGATCGAGATGTAGTTGAACATTCAAACCTGCAAAGACAAACTCTCTTCGACGAACAAGATGTTGGAAAAAACAAAGTAAATGCCGCAGAAGAAAGGATCAAAGAAATTAATTCAGAAATAAAAATAGAAACGCATGCCCTTCATCTTAATCCGCAGAATATTACAGTGTTGAAAGATGCAGATCTTATCCTTGACTGTACTGACAATCTGCAAACCCGCTTCCTTATCAATGATTATTGTAGAAAAGAAAACAAGCCTTGGATCTATGCCGCAGCGATCAAAACATCTGGTTATGTCATGCCTATTCTCAAAAACGGAGCTTGTCTACAATGCTTCCTTACCGAAAGCAGTCTGGAAACCTGCGATACTGTGGGAGTGTTGAATACGATAACTCTTTCCATTGCTTCATTGCAAGCAACCTTAGCACTAAAACTGCTTCTTGGAAAAGAAAAAGAAATTGAATCAATTTTATATCATTATGACATCTGGAATCAAACTTTCAAAAAACTAAACGTCAAAAGGAACAAAAGCTGCCCCACTTGTGCAGGTAATTTTACTCATTTAGAAAAAAAGGAAACTTCTAAATACATTCGCTTTTGTTCTACTGGCAAATACCACGTTCTTGGACCAAAAGTAAATCTGCAGGAGATAAAAGCGCGCTGGGAAAAAATAGGCAAAGTAGTTGAAGATAATTCTTCATTGCAATTTCAAAATATTACCTTATTTAATGATGGAAGGGCTTTAATAGATGCTGATTCTGT
>JBBSWK010000013.1:0-2346 GCA_038046325.1 Nanobdellota archaeon
GTAAAAATCTGATTAAAAACCGGTTCAGTAATAATGCGTGGGTCAAGGCATTGGTAACTCAAGGTGGTTACTGGTCCATAAGTGCTTTCTCTTTCCGTAAAAATTCTGGCAAAGCCTTTATCTTCTCCTTTCCAGGCTTCCAGGAAAGCAGCAATCCCGCCCAGATAACTTTTCTTCTGCTTTACTCGGACTTCTTCTGCCGCCAGTTCTAATTCATGAATCAGTTCATCATAGTTTACTACGACATTGACTTTAGAAATAAATTCGTCTTTGGAGACTATTCTTTCTTTAACCCCAAACCATTTTTCCGAAAAATCAGCACTAATTGATTGGCTCAATTCATGGAGAATCCTGATTAATTCCTGCAGCCAAAATAACAATCCGCTTAAACCAAATCTTTTTGCTTCAAATACTGCATTTTTCAAGGTAATGCTGCTGAGATCTGAACTGAGCATATCCACGGCTCTGGAGGGAAGATTATGGCCCTCATCAACTATGGCAATGACGTCTTTTAATTCTGCCCCTAACTTGTCAAAAAAATTTCTCTGGATGAAAGGATTGAAGAGGTAATTGTAGTCTGCAATGATGACGGTTGCCTTTTTAGCCAGAGCTATAGCTAATTCATAACCGCACATGCGCTCTGCTCTGGAAAAATTCATGATTTCCTGGTTATGCATGGGTGGATATTGCTGCAGATCGCTTACTGCTTTTTTTGCTTCGACAGTCAGCTGCTGGCCGGTACGAACATTGCTGTAAAACTCGCATTCACCTCTGGCTACAACTGTTTTACAAAAGTCATTGAAGTCATTACCAAACAGTCCGGCGATCTCTTGGCTGCACATAGAACGTTTTCCGACCAAATCGATACTAGAGAAAGAAATTCCTTTTTGTTTGATTTCGCGTAATGTTTCTACCGCGATAGCATGCTGGGTATGCCGGCTGGTCAGGAAAAGGACGCGCTTTTTCTTTTCCAGCGCATGATACAAGGCAACCGACAAAGCGGTAGCAGTCTTTCCCAATCCAGTTGGAGCATGGACAAGAAGAATTTTTTCTTGTTGGAAAGCTGCATCGATATCTTGCAATAATGTTCCTTGTTCTGGCCTGATGTTTTGATACGGAAAAAAATCTTTCACTGAAGCCGCGGTAGAACTCATAGAGGAGCACAAAAGCTGATAGTTAAAAATTATTCTGTTCTCAAAGAGCTATTATATTTTTCCAGACAAAAGATTTATATAACTAGTCTACAAAACATAGTTTACAATAGATAAATGTTTAAATATAAGATTGAAGCCTCAGTTTCTTGAAGAGGCTGGTGGAGTAAAATTTGGGGGTGTCCAATTTGAACAAAACAAACAACAAGCCTATCTTCGACGTGTTTTTTCGAGAGAAGCCAGCCATGATGCTGGTAGAGTTAAAGAACGCCAATGAAAATGTCTATGCTTCGGTATTGGCGAAACAGATCGACTGCACTTATTCGCATGTAGTCAAAATTCTGCAGGAGATGCAGAAATCTGATCTGATCCGCTTTAAGAAAGAAGGAAGATTAAAGTTATTAGAATTGACCAAGCGTGGCCACGAGATAGCTTCTAATATTGAAAGCATCAGGACGATGTTGTGAGTATTTTTTATTTTTTTATTAATTGTTTAAAATTTTATGATTGAGGTTCTGGTTTTTTCTCAACTTTATAGAAAACTTTGTACCCTTCAAATTCGCGAGGCAATTTTTGAACATGATTTTCTGGGGTGTTTTCATATAAAGACACAGAGAAACATTCATCCTGTAAGGATTCTCCTGAACTTAAACGGTACTCTTTATGCATCCCTAACTCAGTCTTACCGACAGAAAAAGCATAGTCATCCCATAAAGAAACAATTGCCCTATCTAAAGTTTGATCATCAATTTTTTTGACCATGAAAAGAAAAATACTTCTTAGTTTAAAATGTTTTCTAAAAGAAACAAAGAAAAACAAAAACTAAAACTTTATTCCAGATAAATCTTCAGTCTATCCATGTCCAGCTTCCAATCTACTGGAAGCCGTTCAGTTCTTTGGTAATATTTAACCAAACGCCTGATCTTGGAATTAGTCAATAACAATCCTCGTTTGGCAGTTTGATCCTGCTTGTTCTTTTCCATATGGCGCTGGATGTAAACCATTTTCTTGATGAGATTTCGTAGATCTTCTGGCATCTCTTTGGTCAAGCCTTTTTCTTGCAAGATTCCATAAACTTTTTTCCCGGTTGATGCTTTGACGCTACCTACGCCGTGCGCGTCTCTTAGCAAAAGACCGATTTCAGACGTATTCTTTCCTGCTTTTGCGTACTTAACGATAAGTTTCTCTACATCTG
>JBBSWK010000014.1:0-1689 GCA_038046325.1 Nanobdellota archaeon
AGGTACTGAGAATGGCAAGATTTTTATCGAGAGGAAATAATTTCAGGATAACACACCAAAAATTCAAGTGGTAACATTTAAAACCATGAACGCTCAATTGTCAAAAAATTTATAAATACCCATCATTCCAAGCCCTTATGGAAGCAAAAGTCTGTATATCTACCAAGAAACGAATTGACAATGATGAAGGAGCAGTCACTTTTCTCTGTCCAAAATGCGGCGACTATGAAATCGTGCGCAGTTCTTTCGCCAGAGTAAATGGATTGAAATACACCTGCCCCTGCGGATTTGAAGGGCCGAATTAGTTTTAGAAAAAAATTGGTGCATACAAATGACCAGAAAACTTCAACCTTTAGAATATGTGGCGGCAGCAGTAGAAAAAGATTGTCGTAAGTATTCTCTAGGAGATGTGGTGAGAGAAATAGCTGATTTGACTATTCTTCAAGTAGTAAATGGATTGGACAGGAACGAAGAATCAAAACGTATTGCTAAAACCATCGAAGGCAGGCTGGATAAGCTCTACGCCGAATTAGATGACCGAGAAAAATCATATAATTATCGAGAAAAACCGAGATGCTGAAAACATGGCCAAAGCAATTATCACCTTCAAACTAATGCCCGAATCCCCTGATGTAGATCTGGAAGCAATTAAAGTTCAAGCTTTGAAAATCGCGGAAGAAGCGGGCGCAATCGGTCAGATGCAGAGCAAGATCGAACCTGTCGCATTCGGCCTGAAAGCAGTTCTTATTTTAGCGATGTACGATGTCGAAGGCGCAGACTTTGATGCCATCGCCCAGAAGATGTCTGAGATCGAAGGTGTGCAGAATGCCGAAGTCGCCAAGATGGATTTAGCGCTGGGATAAAAGAGTTTTAGTTTCTGGTGGATGTTTGGAGCGATAGTGGCCGCAAAAAGAAATGGGATAACACAACTTATTTAAATTTAGCTTAGGTTAGTCGATGCATGCTTAGAAAAGTAAGTATTTTTATCTTACTCTTTTTCCTACTAGGCTGTACTGTACCCCAAAAACCGACGGAGGCCTTAACCATGAAACTAACCAGCCCAGCATTTGTTGAAGGAGGAAAAATTCCCTCTAAATACACTTGTGATGGTCAAAACGTCAACCCACCATTAGTATTCTCCGATGTCCCTGCGAAGGCAAAATCATTAGTTCTGATCATGGACGATCCGGACATACCTGATTTTGTGAAGCAGAAATTTAGCATTCAAGTCTGGGATCATTGGGTAGTGTTTAATATTCCTCCGGAAACGAAAGAAGTAGCTGAAGGAAAAGATCCCCAAGGAAGATTAGGAAAAAATACCGGTGGAAAAAACGCCTACGGCGGCCCTTGCCCTCCAGATAGAGAACATCGCTATTTCTTCAAGCTTTATGCCTTAGACACAGAATTGGATCTTCCCGAAGGTGCTTCCAAAGCGGAAGTAGAGAAGGCGATGAAAAATCATGTCCTGGCAGAAGCGAAGTTGATGGGAAGATATGAACGAGTGAAGAAGTAAGAAAGTCTATTTTTTCTTTTCGGCTTTCTCTTTCTTCTCAAAATCCAACGCTATTGAATTTATGCAATACCTTTTCCCTGTCGGCTTAGGCCCGTCGTCAAATAGATGTCCTAGATGTCCTCCACAGTTCTTGCACAACACTTCAACACGACGCATTCCCACACTAAAATCCTCTT
>JBBSWK010000015.1:0-3611 GCA_038046325.1 Nanobdellota archaeon
GCTGATCCTTACGCCAGATCAAAACAAGAAAGCAGGGAGATTGCCGCATACTTCAATGGTACTAACAATATGTCAGTGGCCATCGTTGATCCTGCTGGTATCTTTGGGCCCGGCAGTTTTTATGGAAATGCTGAGCTTATTGATATGCTTCTTAAAGGGGCGATGCTTCTCCCTGATGGAGGAAAGCATAAAGCCTCTATGGTTCATTCCCAAGATGTGGTCAGGATCTGTGATTTCCTTATGGAAAATATGAAATCTGATACCTACTTCATAAAAAATGAAGGCGCAAAAAGTATAGATCCGCGAGATATCTCGTACTTGGCTTCAGACACTACTCCGCTTACTGGAAAAGAGCTATTGGAAATTATTTGGAATGAAATACCAAAAGAACTACAAAAACCAACCTTAAAAAAAATCACTCAGAAAATTCCCTTAAAAAAATGGTTTGTCAATCCCATTGCAAAAATTTCCAAGCAATATCAGATGATGTATGGCTTTGGAGATCATTCTGCCAGCCCAGAAAAAATTCTCAATTTAGGATATAGATTACAATTCCCTGAAACTGAAAAAACAGTAAAAGATATTATGAATTGGCACAAAGAAGAAGGATTAATGGCTAAAAAAGAGAAATAATAAAAATAAATTAAAAAATAAAAAACAAGAACACTAATTAGCGTCTTGGATTCCGCCTTCTAACACTTCGAAGCAACATTCTCCATCTGGCAAATTAGGAGCATCAATCAGTTTCGCAACTCGAGTGCCTTTCTTACCTTTTCGCAGGTAAATCCTAAAGGTAGATGCGTGTGCGACAATGTGTCCACCAATAGAGGTAGTTGGATCTCCGAAGAACTGATCTGGCTTAGCCATGACTTGGTTAGTCACATAGACGCAGACGTTATACGCACTTGCAACTTTCGCTAAAGCGTGCATATGCCTGTTCAGCTTCTGCTGTCGTTCTGCCAAGGTCCCTCGACCAATAAATTCTGCGCGGAAGTGTGCAGTCAAAGAGTCGACTACAAGCAGTCGCACGTTCTTACCTTGCTTGGAAATTAAATCCTCAATCTTTTCTGCTAAGAGCATCTGATGGTCCGAGTTATACGCTCTCGCAACCATGATCCTGGACAAGACATCTTCAATATCCATTCCTGCTGCTTCAGCAAACTGTTTTATTCTCTCCGGACGGAAGGTGTTTTCCGTATCAATATACACTGTGGTTGCAGTGGAATCTTCTTTCAGCGCATTGACCGTCAGCAAGTGGCCGATCTGGGTCTTTCCCGATCCAAACTCACCAAAACATTCTGTTATGGCTCCGCTTTCAAATCCGCCGCCCATTAAGGTATCAAAGCTTGCTGAGCCAGTAGACAATTTTGTGACTAACTCACGGCGCCGTAAGATATCCATGCCAGTTTCAAAGCCCATCTTCATGCTGTCGCGGGCTGCGTTGATCATTTTTCTTGCAACAGCTTCTGACACGCCAGTAACTTCGATTAGTTCCCCTACGCTAGAAACGGCTACCGACATCAGATCATGATATCCTGCACTTTCCAATTTTTCTGCCGTTGCTGCGCCAACTCCCGGCAAATCTGTCAATCCTAATTTTTCCATTTTTAACCCCTTGCTTGGTTCATTATACTTTGGTGTCTTCGATTTCAATTCTTCTTCAACAAATTCTTCTACGACTGCTTTTAATTTTGCTTCTGTCATTTTAATTTGCCCCTCCTTTAAATAAATCTTGCTCTTGCAGCACTATATGTTCGTATGCCTTCTGTAATACGACTTGCGCTCTTGGTAGGTCGGTAATACGAAAAGAATTGGTAGACTGCCATTTTCCATTCTTATCGGTATAACTCCGTTCAATGGAAATAGTCTTATACTCTGATTCCTCCCCATTAGCCTTCTGGCCTTTGTTGTTCCATACTGTGGCAGAAACTGCGCCTGCCCTATATTTTTTTTCCGGGAAATTTCCCGCATTTGTTTGTGTCATTTTATATGACCTCGTTCCTTTCGGTTTTTATTTCAACCTGAGCTGAATCTTGCCGCCGAACTCTGTTGGCTGGATTCCACCCAGTGAGGCACAACCCATTTTGAGTTGCTGGGATCCTTAGGTTTGTGGTGGTTTATAAGTTCCAGCCGAAGTTGTCCAGTGCGGGAGTGGGTAGGCTAAGAAAGGTTAAAACACCAAAATTTTGAAGATTTAGAAGCTATTGAGAGTTGTCCAGTGGGTTGGGAAGTGGTCGGAAATTATTCTGATTTTGCCCGTTTCGGCACATACAACATTTCCCTAAGCCGGAAATAAAACGAGGCGATCTCATTTTCTCCCCGCTCGTCTTTTATAAACATGCAAAAATGTCGCAGATGCTGGCTTACAGTTACACCACGAAAATCAATTCTGTCGTGGGGAGAGATACGATCTACATAAACGCCCGGGACCAGAGAGGCATCTTTTGCTAATGAATTGATATACAGGGAATTAAAATTAATAATGCGAGGGTCATCTTTCGGAAAAGTTTGCTGAAAAAGATCTTGATATAATGACAGAGAATTTTGGGTCTTCGCCCCCATTATGATATTATAATCGCCCGGTAATTTATACTGGCACTTGTCCCGAACCAGCACCGATCCCTCGACTAAAACTAAACCACCCAAAAATCCTTTACACATCTGTCTAAGACTTTCATAATTAGCGTCGCTCTTCTTGGCAGGATCATATCCTAATTCCAGCAGCTTCTTCTCCACCCACTCTTCCATCCCTACTTCTCCAATCTGGCCAACTCCTCTTCCGGTTTGGCTCTGGAAACAATCTGTACATTGAATTCTAATCGCGAAAACATCTCATTTTTCTTGACTTGACCAAGTAATTTCAACTGCTCGCCCAGCAAATCAGTTTTCACTTCTTCAAAAGCAGACATATTCTCTTTGTACACCGCCATTTGTTCTTCCGTCTTCTCTAGAAGATGGACAGTTTGATTTTTCCAAAGCACACTTCGAATATTGCCTGACCCATCATCAAGAATAAGATTCATCACATACGACAAAGCTGGTTTTACTTCTCCATGCGTAGCGCAACTGAATGTGCCCATGGATTCGGTAACCTTTCTACTACATTCCGAGCAAACATTAAAAAAACGCGGATCAAATACTTGCACTACTGTTCCCACAATTTCGGCACTGCCATCGCCATCACGGAGCTGGTCGATTTTCTTTCGCTCAAAAGAAGAGCTTTCTCTAACTGAAGAAATCTTTTCTCCTTCCGGATTTACTTCGATGCTCCCCTCTCTGCCTAGATGTACTTCTCTACCGTTATTATTCTCCTTAACATATCCTTCTTTCAAAAGCAAGACATCCCCTTCAGAAACATGTTTCAGCAAATCAACTTGATCATTCCAAAATACTGCTCTGATGGTTCCCGTTTCATCGCCTAAAATGACAGAACAGACCTTTCCGCTGCGGTCTTCCTTGGCAAATTCCCGCACTTCAAATTTGCGTACTACTTTACCAACTGTAGTAACACTGCGCATACCTGCATAAATCTCTTTGATTTTGAGCTTCTTCTGTGTTGTAGTAGAAACTATCTCCACACCTAATTCATTAGCAATGATATGGGCAGCCCC
>JBBSWK010000016.1:0-2869 GCA_038046325.1 Nanobdellota archaeon
ATTTTTAACTTAGAATGAGGTTTGTTTATAAAGATTTCGGGAAAGAGAAAGTTTTTCAAAAATAATATAAAGAAATCAGCATATTTCAATAGATGTTAAACCGCATCAAACAAAAACTGGAAGCAGCCTTTCCGGGAGCGAAAGTGCAGATCGCCGACACCAGCGCCGGGCATGAAACTCACAACTCCAGCGGAGCGCATCTGGCGGTACTAATTATATACAAAGGATTTGCCGGGAAAAGTTTAGTAGAACAGCATCAGCTGGTCTATGCCGCCTTGAAAGAAGAAATGAAAGAACAAGTGCATGCTTTGAAAATAAAGACCAGGACAGAATAAACTAAAATTTCTTAATGAAATTTTATATATTGTTCGCCTATCGATTAAGTTAAATGCTCAAGACATGGAGACTCACAATAAAATGAATCCAGAAATGAAAAAGATAATTGAACAAAAAATCAACTCCAGTAAAGTATTCCTATTTATGAAAGGTACTCCGGACGATCCGCAATGCGGTTTCTCTGCACAGATAGTAAGCATCCTGGAAGAATTAGGAATAACATTCAAATCTTTTGATGTCCTTTCCGACGAAAATATCCGCCAGGGAATCAAAGAATACGCTCATTGGCCGACCATCCCGCAACTATATATTAATGGGAAATTCATCGGTGGTTGCGATATTGTCCGGGAATTAGCTGCTTCCGGAGAGTTGATGGAGTTGATTAGGAAATAATCTTTCTTCCCTACTCAGAATTCACAAGCTTCTTAAAGTAAAATCTCGCCTAGTAGCCCAAGATGTGTGGTATTGTCGGCTATGTTGGTGAAAAAGAGGCCAATGATATTCTTATCTCAGGATTAGAAAAGCTAGAGTATCGGGGCTATGATTCTGCCGGTGTGGCAGTTATTTCAAATAATAAAATTAACATTAATAAAAAAAAAGGAAGAGTAGAAAATCTAAAATCATTACCCCAGCTTTCTGGAACAATAGGTATTTCCCATACTCGTTGGAGCACTCACGGCGCGCCTTCTGACCGCAACGCTCATCCTTTTACCGACCAACAAAATCAATTTGCAGTCGTCCACAACGGCATCATTGAAAATTATCTTGAATTGAAAGAAGAGTTGAGAAAAGAGGGAATTGAATTTTCCTCTGATACTGATTCCGAAGTTATCGTTCATCTTGTTAGCAAAAATTACCAAGAAACTCAAAATCTCCAAGATGCAGTTCTGAAAACAATCAAAAAACTTCAAGGAGCATACGCTTTCTGCATCATCAAAGATGACCAAGCAGAAATTATCGGCGCTCGAAACGGAAGCCCATTAGTGATCGGATTAGGAAACCCGAAGAAGCAAAGCTTCTTGGGCGCCAAAGGCTCTACCTTTGAGCGAAAAGAAAACTTCTTTGCGTCTGATGTTTCTGCTATTATCGAATATACACGCGATGTAATTTATCTTAATGATTTTCAGATCGCCAGAATTACCACAGATAATGTTGAAGTATTCAACTTCCAAGGCGATGAAGAACCACTCGACGTGAGAGAAGTCAACTGGACTTTAGAAAAAGCGCAGAAGCAGGGCTACAAGCATTTCATGCTCAAAGAAATCTTCGAGCAGCCCGAGGTTGTTAAAGAAACGCTCAAAGTTCCCATAAATGTGATCAGCAACCTCAAACCTTTCTCCCGTATTATAGTAGTAGCTTGCGGCACGGCTAGCTACGCCAGCTTAGTCGGAAAATATATCATCGAAGAGATAGCAAAAATTCCAGTAATATATGAAATCGCTTCTGAATTTCGATATAAAGAGCCACTGCTCAACAAAGAAGATTTGGTCATAGTTATTTCTCAAAGCGGGGAAACTGCCGATACGCTAGCTGCAGTTAGATTAGCAAAAGAAAAAGGCGCAAAAACCTTGGGAATTATCAATGTTGTCGATAGCACCATCGCCCGAGAAGTTGACGAACGTATTTACACCAGAGCTGGACCAGAGATTGGAGTTGCTTCCACCAAAGCCTTTATCTCGCAACTGATTATAATGTATAAATTAGCATTTCATTTGGCTGGGAAAGAATTTCAGATTAAAGATTTAGAAGAAAAAATAAAACAAGTATTAGCAAAACATGAAGAAATCAAGCAGCTTGCCCAAAAATATTACCTTTACCAAAATTTCCTCTACATCGGCAGAAACAGAAATTTTCCCTTAGCGTTAGAAGGCGCCTTGAAATTAAAAGAAATCTCCTACATCCATGCGGAAGCCTATCCGGCTGGCGAATTGAAGCATGGACCGATTGCCTTGGTTTCCGAAGAAATGCCCACACTTGCCATTTGTCCAAAAGATTCCGTGTATGCTAAAACTTTCTCAAATATAGAAGAAATCAAGGCACGCGAGGGAAAAATGATTACTATTGCAACGGAAGGGGATGAAGAGATCAAAAAAGTCAGCAATGACATTATTTACATTCCTAAAGTTGATGAGATATTCTACCCGTTACTATGTACTATTCCGCTGCAATTGTTTGCCTATTATATCGCAGACATGAAAGAATGCGATGTGGATAAGCCGAGGAATTTAGCAAAGTCAGTAACTTGCGAGTAGTGACAAAAATAAAGTTTACAGTCCCAAAGCAATTCGCAACTTCTCATCCAATCTCTTTTGCAGCTTTTCCGAAACCGTCCCTAGCCTTCCCAAGATTATACTTTTATCCAACGTTGCAATTTTGTTCATCTTAAACACAGAATCTTTCTTTAATTTGGTTTGAGAGAAATCATCATCATCTTCAGTAAGTAGAACATCAGTTTTTTCTAATTCCGCTGGGACCACTGAGGAAATAAAAGCAACACAAATATCTTTTTCGTTATCAGTAGAAATAATCAAAG
>JBBSWK010000017.1:0-1820 GCA_038046325.1 Nanobdellota archaeon
AATTGCTAGCCAAAAGCGGGAAAGTAGTGCGGATAGGAGCGAGGCTTCTGCGAGTGGTAACAAAATCACGATTATTTACCAAAGTGCATCATGGCAGAAGGAAGAGGGATAAGAGACGATAATCATTTAACTTCATAGATATGATTATGTATTTCTACTAGCTCTTCTATTCCTTCCAAACTTCTAAAGAAAGTATATTGCACATAATTTGAATCTGTTCTAACTTCCATCACTGTTGCCACCACCCTTTGTAAGAAAGTTAAGTAAGTCACTCTATCATCACCGGGAGTCAAACTAGAATACGCTATTTCTCCGGAGTCAATTCTAAAACAATTAGGCCCTGGTTTTAATCCATAATGATTTTTAATGTAATTAGTGGTATCCACAAAAAAATCATCAATAGTCTGTTGCACTAAATGCTGATCACCAGTGATAACGGTAACTGATTCAGGGATAGGTTTCATTCAAACTACTTCCACCTTCTTAACCTTCCCAACTCTTCCCATAACATACTCCTCCTTCACCAACGCATTCACAAAATCTTTCAACTTTGGAGTTTCTACTTTCACTTTCGCCATCACTCGGCCTTTCTCTTCAAAAGTGTTCTTGTTTTTCTTCTTAAAATCAGCAACAAATTCTTTCATCTTCAAGGGCGGACCCATCCGAATTTTAAACTCCGGCAGTTCTTTTTTCTTCGCTACAAAATAAAACAGAGCCTCGGAACCTTTATCCCATTCCCACCCTGAGGCAACCAATCCAAATTCCTGCAACTTCTCCCGCAGAAACTCAAACACTTTCAATAATTTAGCACCAACTGCATCTTCCTTACCTTTTAGAGCGGCAACAGTTACCAACAGTAAAGCACCCTTTCCTTTATACTTCTGTTTCAAATGCTCTGGCGTAATCTTTTCCTTCACAAAAAATTCTTCTGCTGGTTTCTGCAGATACTTCTTCGCCAATTCTTTGAACAACACAAATTTCTGCATCGACAACGCTGCTGCGGCATTTCTGCTTTTATCTACCGGATCAACCACAATCAACGGAGACTGTAATTTGGAAGTATTGATATGAAACAAGGCCATTTCCTGAGTTGGATAAAATTTGGAAGGATCTACGACCTCTTTCTCCTTCCATTTCTGCGCTGCTTTCAATACTTTTTCAAATGAACCGTAATACGCAGTTAAGATTTCTAACACATAACCACTAAAACCTCCTATGTATGACTCTGCGCCATACAGATTATTGGCTTTACAGAACTGTTTCAATAACCGAATATCGTCTTTGAGCTTAGCTCCGTGCTTCTCCACCCACGCCGAATGCAGCGGAGAAATGTCCGTGATATTACGCGCCTCTTCGGCCTTGCTAATTTTCAGAATAGGAACTACTTCAAACCCTAAGCCTTGATACGTCAGCTGAAAATAATCCCTACTTCCATGCAAACGTTCTACTTTTATTTTAGGAAAGGCTTTCTTCAACGCTTTCTCAAGAAATTCAGAAAGTTCTGCAGATTTACCTTCATATTTATTTAAATCAAACCAGACAAAAATATCGACATCATAACTTCCGGACAACCAAGTTCCTTTTGCGCCGCTGCCACCTAAGATAGCCTTTGCAGAAATCGAAGCGAGAGCAGCATTAAGCGCCTTCAGAAACGAAGCTGTTGCAGTAGTAAAGCTCTTCTCCTCTTCTTTACTTGGTTTTATTTTTTGCAGTACTGATTTCATGTTTCACTTTCCGAGCTTCTTGCCACAAAACCTGCCGGGCCGTTTTTTCCCCTTTCTCTAATAACTTGAGATCCTGTATAAGTATTTTATGTATTT
>JBBSWK010000018.1:0-1765 GCA_038046325.1 Nanobdellota archaeon
ATACTTTCTTTGCGTCCTTTGCGCCTTCGCGGTTTTCTTTTGGCTGAGTAATTACCTGACTTTCAGGTCATGTATACACTAGGATATGAAAAAAAATACGCAAAACTCAATTTGGCCAATAAAATCAAGCCTAGACTTGTTCTTTGACAAAAGAAAATACTTGACTCTTCCAGAAGCATAGTGTATATTATATACACTATGAGCTTCATTCGAAAGATAAAACGCGGCGATAGAACCTATCTCGCCGAAGTCGAAAATAGGTGGATCGATGGACGCTGCGTCCAAAAGCATGTCCGTTACATAGGCAAAGAAGTTGACGATAAGGTTGTCGTCGCATCATCGATCTCCAATATTGAAGTTACCGAAATCAAACTTTTCGGTCCACTGCTCGTTCTCGATTCCCTCGCCAAAGCCATCGATTTGGAATCAATGCTTGGTGAATACGGAAAAGAGATTCTCTCGATGGTGTATGCACACTGTCTCGATTTCAAAAGCATCAATAAGATGACGAGATGGTACGAGCGAACCGATCTGCCGTTTATTCTCTCTCAAGAGACACTGACGAAAGATCGCCTCTATTCAGCCTTGGACTCGATCGAGGGGCTCGAGGCAAAGAATATTCAGCAATCAATCTTTGAAAAAGTCATCGATCATTATAAGATTGCGGTGACAGGAATCGTCTATGATGTCACCAACACGTACTTCTATGGGAATAAGTGTCCCCTCGGGAAACTTGGCCATTCCAAAGATGGTCACTCCGGGCATCCACTGATTCAAATTGGTTTAGCTGTGACAAAGAACGAAGGAATTCCTATTTGTCATAAAGTATTGGATGGTAATGTTCACGATACAAGAATGTTTCGAGACTTCATTACCGATTTTCGTCGTTACAAAATTACACGTGGTATCTTCGTGTATGATCGGGGTATCTCATCTGCCCGCAACCTTAAGGAAATTAAGGCACTTAACTGGGATACACTCTGCGGACTACCGATCAAAGGATCACTTGTCGGCACGGTCAGGGACGTAAGGGATAAACAGAATTTTGTCACTATCAGCAACCGCGTTCAGTTGAAAAAGAGTAATTTTTATGTTCGTACAATTCCTTATACAATCGATGATGTAAACGGTACCTTAGCTATTTGCTTTAATAACGCACAAAAACAATTACTGCAGGAATCCCGGTATGATGAGATCCAGAATGCAAAAGAGCTGTTAGGCCAAGGCAAGACCATCAAACCAGGATTAGAGCAATTCTTTGACGCCAAGGGAGAAATTCTCTCCGCTGCAGTTGCAAAGGCCGAGGAGTTTGACGGATTCTCATGTCTCTTTGCAACAAGAGACTTGACGAAGGAAGCGTTTGTCAAACTATATTTTGATAAGAACATCATTGAACGATCATTTAAAACGCTGAAGGGGATTGTAAGCCTTCAGCCTATTCGGCATTGGCTTTATAATAGAGTGACGGCGCATGTGTTTATTTGTTATCTGTCGTATTTGTTGTTGTCTTTGTTGGAATATCATCTCCGTAAGCTTCCGATGACTGCTGATGAAGCACTTGACGAATTGGCATCGATGTATAAAGTGTATTTACGAGATTCTAAAAAGAATTTTCAATTATCTCGTGTGGTAACGTTGTCAAAAACCCAGGAACTCATTTTGAGGCGCGTCAACAAGAAACTTCTGAAATCATAGTGTATATTTTAAGCTGAAAGTCAGGTAATTACTCAGCCAAAAGAAAACCGCGAAGGCGCAAAGGACACAA
>JBBSWK010000019.1:0-14947 GCA_038046325.1 Nanobdellota archaeon
TTCCGAAATTCAAATATTTCCCGTGAAGTTTTCCCGGTGGTGGAGACAATTATATCGTCCTTATCAAGGGCCGAAGCCGCCAATTTTATCGCTTCTTCCCTAATCAAAGGAAATGGGGTTTCTTGCTTAGTTTTTAAAGAGTAAGAATCAAAAGTCCCTTCCCTCACCACAAAAGCATAAGGTGTTTTGTTTTTATTCAGGTGATCAGCCGCTTTTTGCACTGCTACCTTTGCCTCTTCTTCATTTTCTGGAAGAATATCATAGGGAATTTCTAAGACCTCCAGTAACGGCAAAGTAATCCTCCCCATTTTGCGATGCTGAGGCTCATCCTTTTTGCCAGGTTCAGCCCGCCAGCCGATCAGCAAAAGCAGCGGCAGGGAATAAATATCTTTATCAGTAAGAGAAGTTAGTGGATTAACGCAATTTCCCAACCCCGAATTCTGTAAATAAACCACGCCAGCTTTTCCTGTCGCCAAATGATATCCTGCTGCCAAAGCAATAGCATTTCCTTCATTCGCGGCAATGATATGATCTTTAGCTGAGGTGTAATCAGTAACAAAAGCGCAAAAATCTTTCAACAGAGAATCGGGAACACCGCTATAAAAAGTACAACCATATTCTTTCAACAGATCAAAAAAATATTGCGGTGAAATCATGAAAAAGAGAAATAAATACGCTTTATAAAGATGATGAAAGAAAGTTTTGGATTAGAGTGAGGTAGGATTCCATCCTCTGCAAGCCGCCTTTTTCGACCAAAGCTACACCAAACGCAGTAGGCGCTTTACCTATCTTAATTTTAGTATCATAACTTCTAGCTACAACATCGGACATGCGTAGATCAAAATTAGCTTTGAGTTTTTCTACATTGTTTAAATCAAGAGCATAAGATTTACCATCATCGATACAGTCAGCCACCGTCAACGCCATCAAGCCAAGCTTGTCCTTTCCATGCGCAAAATCATCACCATTAGCTGCGCGAGGATTCCCATATTCTTCAAACATCTTTAAAACATTATGCGGATTATCCAGATCATTATATGCATCGGACCAAGCCGAGTAAGTTCCTATATTTACAAATCCTTCTTTTCTGGCAATCAGGTCTGCAATCTCTAAATAAGCATTATGCTGAGCTGCATCGGCAAGTATTGGAACGCCTAATTCAACCGCTAGATGATAAAAAGACAATTCTTTTTCTTCCTGATCAAAAGGTACGCCGTATCTTGCAAAGGCGTTAGAAAGATCGTGGACTAATCCCATCGCATATGCTGTGTCAGGAGAGGGCAGTTTAAGATCGGTCTTATACGAAAGAGCAAGAACCAATTGTCTGGTTATTGAACCTACTCGTTGAAAATGAGCCATTCTTTCATCTTTTTTGCCTAATTGGGAATTTTTATCATATACAACTGCCCACACATCTCGAGCAGTTAATTGGTATGGTTTTTCCCGCATCACATCAAAAACATGATGCACTTTCTTAGTTAAATCGGAAGCAGAACTTCCCGGATTTCGTTGTACGAGGTTTTCTCCATCGTAGAGAAAAGGTATCAGGAATTGTATATTTGTTGAGATCATAATAAAAATTCCAATCGTTATTTTATAAAGATTATGAACTAAACTTTATTTCTGCCTTCTTTATTAAACCAAGGCATCATTTCAGCTATAGCTCGATCCGCATTCTCTTTTCCTATCAAGGATAGCTCCCGCTGCGGTTCACCGGCAGCTCTTCCGCCTATTCTCAACACCAGCAATTTTCCATCTTGTCCACGAAAATTATGCGGCACGAACGGCTTTATGTATAAAGAATCGTCTGGCTGAATCTCTTGATGGTAATTCTCGCCGTTTAAGCTCCAATTAATTTCAACCTGAATCTTTCCTACATTATACACGTATTGATGCAAGCCGACTTTAAGGTCTAAATTGCTTATTTCGTGGTACCAACCTTTCCGCACGGTTAACTCCAATGCTTTTGAATGAGGGAGATGCCTTGTTCCTGCTAATTCCACTAACGTATATGCTGGATTATCGCTCGGATAATTCCAACGCGGATTTTCTTGGTAGTTACGCACTATAACTCTTTCTTCAATGCTGTCAGGCGGCAACAACTCACGCAAGTCGATATGTAAAGCCGAAGCTATCGATTTCAAATCAGCATGTGGAGGCATAAACTTTCTTCCTGCACTTATCTCATAATTTTCCAGCAGCAGCCTCGGAAGACCGGTTCTTCTGGCCAATTCTTGGTAATCAACACTAGCAGCTTCTCTATGAAAACGTAGTAAAGAAGCGGCCGTTTTCTCCCGACTAGAAAAATCCAGGGCATATTCCGCAGCCAATTCTGTTCCCAGCGCTGACAATTCCTGCTGTGTTTCGCCAGCAAGTTTATTCCCATAAGTCAATGCTAAAATAAGTCCACTCTCGCCCGCATCATTTTTCCTAGTGGCAAAAGTATGTGGAACAAAAGGAGTGATGTACATAGAATCTCCTGTATTCATCACTGCCACTTTCTTCTCACCATCCTGCCCTCGATAATAAAAATTAACTGGGCCAACAAAATAGGTGAACTGATGCATGAAATGGCCGTTGTTCCATTGCACTTCCGGATTATTTGGATCATCATCATTCACCACCCCAAGTTCTTTGATCCATTCTGGACGGAATTGGCCTACGCTGCTGCAGGCAGTGTCTCGATATTCATAATATGGTTTTCCAGCACGTTCCATGATTCTGCTCGTCCGTGCAGATTCCGTTGCTCGCATAATCTTAATTCCTGTAGGTGCATCATCCCGCAAACAATAGAAATCACGTTCATTTACTGGCCAAACTTCTGTCGCTCGCTTAACTACTTCGGCAGGAATATCGGTCTCACCGCGTAAATACGAATTAAAATCGAGAAGAGAAACTTGCAGTTCGCGCGCTGCATCCTCTGGACGACGCTTAAGGTCATTAATTATTCCTTGAAGATTTTGTCCGCATCGTTTCAGGTAATTATCATCCATTCAGTTCGATCCTCACTATTCGCTTCATTCTTCCCCATTCGGGATAAGCGTTATAATCTCCTTAATAGGCATGCACAGTTCTTTACTTACTTCGTGACAGCGCTTATGTTTCAAAATAGATTCTGCTGCTTTTACCATAGAAGGATAGGCGCTGCGCAAGAGATGATTGGCATAGATGACAATATTTACTCCGGCTTTCTTGAGTTCATCTTCTGTTATCGTAGCATAAGTACTGGGCACCGCAATTAGCGGAACACGATCCTCAAATTTTGCATATTCTTCGCAAAACTGCAGCACTTCTTCAGGAGTTTTTTCTTTGCTATGGATCATGATTCCATCTGCTCCTGCGGCGATATATGCTTTTGCCCGTTCCAGCGCGTCAGCGATACCTTTCTCTAAAATCAGACTTTCAATTCGAGCAATAATCATAAAATCGTCAGAAGCCTGAGCTTTCTTACCTTCAGAGATCTTATGGCAGAAATTTTCTATTGTGTCTTGAGTTTGCTCAACCTCAGTTCCAAACAACGAATTTCGCTTTGATCCTACTTTGTCTTCGATCACTACCGCAGAGACACCTAATCGTTCTAAGGTTTTAATTGTAAAACGAAAATGTTCTATCAACCCGCCGCTATCGGCATCAACAATCATGGGCTTAAAAGTCACTTCAAAGATTTCACTTACGGTATTGCTGATAGAGGTGATATCAACATATTCAATGTCTGGTTTTCCTTTGGAAGTGGCATGGGTCAGACTGCTTAACCAGGTTGCATCAAAGGTTTGAGGTACCTGATTCTCATCCTTCACTACCGTCTTTTCAACAATAAGACCGGTCAAACCGTTGTGAGCTTCCAGGACGCGTATCATTGATTTAGCATTAAGTAACCGACGCAGCATGTATCTACGTACATCAGGAGTAACGCCTCGCTGTTTTACTTTAGTGATCATCTGAGTCGAAGAAATACCTTCGGTATAAGCCGGCTCAATCACTTGGCCGCCCCATTCTCTCATCACTTCGATCACTCGCTCCCGTTTTTTGACCTGCACTCCGGTTTTCCAGTCATCACCGTGAACAAAATAATCTGGTTTCAATTCTCGTATGGCTGGGATATAATCGTCATCTTCCTGCGCATAAACTCTGCTCACTAAACGTAGATTTTCAATAACTTTTTTACGCTGCTCAAAGGTCAGCAAGGGAAGTCTTTTATAATTAGCAATAGCCCGATCAGTTAAAAGGCCAACTGTAACTTCGCCTAATTTGCTAGCTTCATGCAGAATATTCATGTGACCGTCATGTAACAAGTCAGCAGCCATAGGAACATAAACTCTTTTCATACATTAACCTCTTACCTTTATCCTTTTCCTCCTTCTGCAAAAAAATTAGTATATAAACTTTTAGGAACAACAATACTTTTTCCCTAGTTATAATCCTCGATTAATAATTACTCTCTTGTTTTTATTTTTTGAGCTGGTACCCCGCAGTAAATACTGTTAGGATCTACATCTTTGACCACTACGCTGCCTGCACCAATGATAGAATTTGAACCAATCTTTATATCACCTAATATACAAGAATTGGCACCGACATCAACTCCAGAACCTATTGTCGGAAATAAAGATCGTCGCTCTTCAAGAGTCTTTCGAGCATCTTTATGTGAAGGAACAAAACGATGCTTAGCTCCAATAGTTACATTTTGACTTATAATACAATTTTCTCCAAACGTACACGCACCAATGACTATCCCTATATAATGAGGAAACTTAGTAGACCAAGGGATGTGGGCATAGGGAGAAATATCGCACTTGAAAATAAATATGAATACTTTTCTAAACGCTGTTCCAGCATAAATAAAAGGTTTAAATTTTGAGATATATAATGGCTTAAGTACATACTTAATTACAAAGAGATGAACTTTATCAATCATATCATCATACCTTCTCGAAAATATATAAACTTAATTATATTAAAATCACAATCATTAAAAACCAATACTTTACATAGATGAAAAATGAAGAAAGTTCCCCCTCTCTCAGGACAACCTACGCAAAAACTAAAATTGTCCTTAAAATTACCATTTATATCCATCATCATCTCCGTCTACAACGAAGAGAAAACCTTACGGCAATGCTTAGACTCGCTCTTAGTCCTAGAATATCCTAACTACGAAGTTATCATGGTCAATGATGCTTCAAAAGACCATACCCTTGCTATGCTGCAGGAATATCAACAGAAAAACAAGAACATAAAAGTCGTTACCTACACGGTAAACAAAGGTGTTCCGGGAGCACGCAACCAAGGAATGAAAGCAGCCAAAGGCGACATCTTTGTCTTTACTGATGCCGATGCAACCTTTCCAAAAGAATGGCCCATAAAATTAATTGAACCGTTTATGACTAATCCAACAGTAGGAGCAACCGGCGGAAGAGATATCGCTCCTCCAAATCAACCATTAGTACATCGATGCATTGATTACACTTTGACTTCTTTTATTGGCACCGCTGGATTGAGAGGGGCAAAAGTACGACTGGCTAAATATGCGGTTACCGGATGCAATTTTGCCGTAAAGCGAGAAGTAGTTCAGAAAGTGGGCATGCATGATGAAAGGATCCGCTGGCGGGGAGAGGAAAAAGAATGGTGCCAGCGCATCAGAGAAGCGGGATATGAAATTCAGTTTGTTCCAGAATCGCATATCCTTCACTATCGTAGAATTTCTCTAAAATCGTTCTGGATCCAGACGTACAAATCTGGAAAAGCACGATTCGATATATTGAAAGCAGCTCCCGGCTCATTCCAGCTTATCCATGTCGTGCCTTCCCTGTTTGTACTATACCTGGCAATTACTGCTCTCTTTTCTTTGATCTTTACCGTCTCATTTACACTCTTTGCCATTGCCTTGAAAATCTACCTCGCTGTACTGCTAATCCAGTCCGCGCTGGGAACGCTTAAGACTAACAATTCGGGAGCACTTTTTATCGTGCCTATCACTACCGTCATCATGCATTTCGCCTACGGAATGGGATTTATTCGAAAATTCTTACACCAGTAATGTCCACGGTAACACATGAAAAAATATATCTATAAAATGTGAGACCATCTCCCGGCAAGGGAATTGCTACGAGACAGAATCTTCTGGCCTTGGTACGGACTTCTACAAGACCTTCCAAAAGGAAATATACGTAATCCGTTCAGAACCACAGTAAAATTAATGCTTGGAAAAGGAAAAGCGCAGGTGCAAATCCGAAATGTTCAGCGCCCCATAATCCTCAGACCGGGAACATCGGATGTGCCTTTATTATATCATATTTTTGTAGAAAAAGAATACGCCATCAAACCAAAAAAAGAACCGTCATTTATCATCGACGCTGGCGCAAATATCGGTTTTACCGCTGTATACTTCGCTAACCGATTCCCAAAAGCCAGGATAATAGCCATAGAGCCGGAAGAATCAAATTTCAGATTGCTTCAGAAAAATACTGAACCATATCCAAACGTACGCTGCATCAAGGCAGGGCTATGGAATTCCAACACTCAACTTCGCATAACCAATCTTGAAAAAGACAGCAAATGGGGATTTCAAGTGGAAGAGACGGCTGAATCCGGCCCGAACACTTGTCCAGCAATTTCAATAAATAACCTCCTCAAAGAAGAAAAGAGAAAAAAAATCGACATTGCCAAAATAGATATTGAAGGATCAGAAAAAGAATTATTTTCTAAGAATACCCAATGGCTTTCCAAAACAAACTTGATGGTGATTGAATTCCATGACCGCATGAAACCAGGCAGCAGTAAACCTTTCTGGGAAGCGGTGAAAGGGATGAAATTCAAATGTTATAAGAAGAGAAAGAATGTAGTATTGGAAAGACCATAAGCTTCTACTTATGATGAATTCTTCTTATGAAATTCCCAGGCGCTTCGAATAATATCTCGGATATCGTACTCAGCCTTCCAGCCCCAAGCTTTTTCTATCTTTGATGGATCTGCCACCAGAAAAGCAGGATCCCCTTCTCGTATTGGAGCATCAAGAGTTGGAATTTTTTTACCAGTCACTTCTTCCGCTATTCTAATTATCTCACGGACAGAATGTCCTCTGCCAGTGCCGATGTTATAGATCTGAGGAATATCGCCAATTTTCTCCAAAGCTAAAATATGAACTTTCGCCAAGTCAAGTACGTGAATGTAATCACGCACGCAAGTTCCATCAGGTGTAGCATAACTGCTTCCAAAGATTTTAAGATGCTCTTTTTTGCCCATTGCTGTTTGTAAAACTAAGGGAATAAGATGTGTTTCCGGATCATGCTTCTCACCTAAATCATAGCCGGCACCGCTGGCATTAAAATAACGAAGAGAAAAATATTGTAGGCCGTAAATTTTATGATACCATAGCAGAAGTCTTTCAAATTTTAATTTTGTTTCTCCATAAAAATTTTCGGGAGCAAGATGATCTGATTCATTAAGAGGTTTGTTCTTGGCTTGGTATACTGCTGCAGAAGAAGAAAATATAATTTTTGTAACTCCATGCTTAACCATGGCGTCAAGAAGATGTATGCCGTTCACTACATTATTATGGAAGAAAGCAGAAGGATTTTTCATAGATTCCCCTGCCTCGATAGAGCCGGCGAAGTGGAGTACCGCCTCAAAATGATGTTCCTTAAAAACAGCGTCCAAGAAGTTTAGGTCTCCTAAATCGCCAATGACTACTTTTGCTCTTTCTTTGATCTTATCAGAAAAAAGAGTAGGCGCATGTGATTTTTTATCTACTACCACCGGATTATGGCCTTTCTCGATCAGATAATGAACTACATGAGAACCAATATATCCTGCTCCGCCAGTAACGAGAATATTCATTTTAATATTTACAAATTTATTTTCTGCCCATCCCTATGTACTCAAATCCCTCATCTTTGATCAATTCCGGCTCGTAAATGTTCCGTCCGTCAAAAAGTACTTTTTCTTTCATGGTCTTACCAAGCTCAGCAAAATTAAGAGCTCTGAATTCATCCCATTCAGTCACCAAGATAAGTCCGCTGCTATCTGGGGCGACTTCTTCTGCTGAATTACAATATATGACTTTATCATTGAATATCTTTTTTGCATCTTCCATAGCACAGGGATCGTATACTTTCAGCGATGCGCCATGGGCAAGCAGTTCGCTGATGATGTTGACAGAAGGCGCTTCTCGCATATCATTAGTCTTAGGCTTAAAAGAAAGCCCTAAGATCCCAAAACATTTTCCTTCCAGTTTCTGATTGAACCGTTCTTTTATCTTGGTGACGATTAATTTCTTCTGCCGTCCATTCAATGCATCTACTTCTTCCAAGAGCCGGGCGTGATACCCTTTTTCATGCGCAGTTTTGATTAAGGCCTTCACATCCTTCGGGAAACAACTTCCGCCGTAGCCTACTCCGGGATTAAGGAATCGTGGAGAGATACGATAATCAAGACCTAAAGCCATGGAGATGATCTTAATGGCCGCGCCAGTGCGGTCGCAGATGTTCGCTATCTCATTGATGAAGGAAATCTTGGTAGCAAGAAAAGAATTGTTGGCATACTTGATCAATTCGGCGGTTTCCCAATCCGTTTCCACAATCGGCAAATAAGTGCGCATCCTTCCTGAATACACTCTGCGCATGATCGGAAGCGGTTTCTCTGAATTTGTCCCCACTACGATCTTATCCGGATAATTGAAAGCTCTGATGGCATTGCCCTCGCGCAAAAATTCAGGATTTGAAACCACATCAAAAGGAATATCCTGCTTATTGTTCTCCGAAATTATTTCCGCTGTCCGTCGTGCAGTCCCTGGGGGAACAGTACTCTTATTGACCACCACTTTGTAGTCGTTGAGATGCTGGCCTATCATCTTCGCCACGGAAAAAACATATTCTAAGTTAGCAGAACCATCGTCCTTGCTGGGCGTCCCCACGCAATTAAAAATTACCTCTCCAAATATTACTCCTTCTTCGGCTAAAGTGCTAAAACGAAGTTTGCCTTTTTTTACATTCTGGTTCATCAATTCCTGTAATCCTGGTTCATGAAACGGAACTTTCCCCCTCTGCAAAGCAGCGATCTTATTTTCATCCACATCAACGCAAAGAACAGTATGACCAAGATTGGCCAAACATGCACCGGTGGTTAAACCAACATACCCGACTCCAAATACAGTTATATTCATTTTCCATACACCTTTTGTGCTTCTTCTAACGATTCAAAGCTCCCTACATCAAACCAATGTTCATCAAAAACGAAAGCATGCACCTCGGAATTTTCAGCTAAATATTTAATCAAATTTCCGGGAGCATCAGCCTTTCCTGCTTTAAGTAGATTGTGAATATGAGATAAATCTGATTTTTTAAAGAAATAGCAAGCAGTGCTGGCAAGACTGCTTTTAGGAGCAAGTGGTTTTTCTTCAAAGTCAACAACTCTGCTTCCTTCTAAAATACCTACACCATATTTTCCTTTCACTTTATCTTTATCTTTCAAATCGTGAAATGCTACTACGGAAGATTTTTTTTCCTTAAAAAAATCGATAAAATCTGCTAAAGAAAAACCAAACAAATTATCTCCGGCAATGACTAATAAATCATCTCTTATTTTTTCCTGTTCAATCACAAAATGGATATCCCCTACTGCTCCTAAGCGATCTTCATTGCTGGTAGTTCCATCATTTAAAATCTTTAACTTGAAAGGAAACTTGGCGGTTTTACTCCACTCAGCAAAGATTGAATAGAACTTATCATTAGTAACTACATACGCTTCTTTAATATCTTTGATTGTCTCTAATTTGGTTAGAATGTGATTGATGATGGTCTTTTCACCAACTTTCAATAGCGGTTTAGGAGTATTTTCTGTAAGAGGATAAAGACGTGTTGCATATCCTGCAGCGAGCACTAAGACCTTAATTTTAATCACCACCTAAAACTGACACTCTCATAGACGAAAATCAAGAAGAAATCGTTTAAAAGTATTGTGAATTAGAAGTTTTACTTAAAGGTTAAAGAAAGAAAATATATAGCACTATTCTAAATAACCGTGCTTTTTCAAGTACAATGGAAGTGCTGCAACGCTCGGTAATAAAACCTTTGGTTCAGCCTTGACTAAAGTTTCTATGCTTTGAGTCCCTGAAGATACTGCAACCGTTAGTGCTCCCACACCTTTGCCTTCATGGATATCTTCTAGCGTATCTCCTACTTTAAGAAGAATACTGTAATTGAAACCTTCTTGCTTTTTTGATTTATCAATTCCTTCAGGCAAAAGTCCTGCTGCAATTAACGTAGCATTGATCATATTTGGTTTTGGTCTGCCGCCGCCTACTGCCTCTCCACAGGTTCCATAATCTACTAATCCTTTGGCTTTCCATCCAAGCTGTTCATTGATGGCATCAGTTACAACCTGAGGAAATCCGCTTCCCGTAGCAACATATATGCCGTTATTTTTAAGAAATGAAAATGTTTCGGAAGTCCCTGAGATTTCTGTTAAATAAGGAACATTTGCTAACAACGCAGGTACAAATTCATCATCATGAAGAGCTCTCGCAAGATTATTCTGTTCCTCAGGGTTTAAATCAGTTCTATATTTAATTACTTTTTCTTGGAATACTTCTAATTTATTCCTGCCTCTGCAGGCGTTTAATTCGTCAAATGACATAGAAATTCCAGCTTTTTCAAAAGCACTGCCATATGCAGCCAAGACCAAAGGTAATTTACCCTGCATTCCTTCCTTCTGAACGAAATCATCTACTGTAGTCGCAGCCATGTCCAACAATGCTACTTTTATTGTAGATACCATCATTTTATTTTCAATGAAATCTTTAAAGATTTGCTCGTGGAATTGAACGTAGTGAAATTCCACTTGACAGGATTTTGGTTCAGCTTTTTTCGCTTAGGCGCAAAAAAGATGAGTGGACAGCTTACCGGGATTCCCGCACGCTAATGCAGTACTGCCCCAGTACGGAGACGCGTTTAACTTCTCTGTTCGGAATGGGAAGAGGTGAACCACGCCCCTATGGCCGTCCGATAGATTCGATTAAGCGCTTATTTATAAACATTTCTGCAAGAACCAGCATTGGCTGAAAATTGCGCCATTCATGGCGGTGCGACGGTCAAAGTTTCACTTTGCCCTACTTGATAGCCCGGAGGGCGCATCCCCAGTCAAGCCGCACGCCATGGCGCAAGACGCGACAGGGGTTGCTCCCTCCGGGATGCATGAAATGTGGAAAACTACCACATTTCAGCACTGAAAATAAATCGTTGTTTATTTTCATGTGTCGCGTAGGACACGAAGTGGCCGTCTTGCCGCCGTGGTGGCGTGCGGAAGAATCAAGCTCTTGTTTTATGTCTGTTTAATAATTATTATAAATATGTAATACACTTTTAAAAAAAATGATAGACACAGCACTCATTGTCGCCGGCGGCTTAGGTACCAGGCTCCGCCCTTTAACTGAAACTACTCCAAAACCGCTGCTGCCCATACGCGGAAAACCGATCATCGAACACGTCATCCGGAACTTAAAAAAACACGGGATCAAGAACATCATCATTTCTATCGGTTACAAAGCTGAACAAGTGCAAGAATATTTTGGTGACGGAAATTCCTGGGGAGTATCCATTTCGTATGCTCTGGAGACCGAACCATTAGGCACCGGAGGAGCAGTCAAATTAGCTTCTAAACATCTTGCCAAACCCTTCTTCCTAGTTTGGGGAGACAATTTGATGGATGTAAGCTTTTCAAGGATGGAACAAGAATTCTTATCGGCAGGAACACCGCTGATCATGGCGCTTACCCACCGCGAGGATGTAGAAAATTTTGGGGTAGCGAAATTAGATAAAAATAAAATAATTACCTTTGTAGAAAAACCAAAACGAGAAGATGCTCCTTCCACCTTAATCAATGCCGGGGCCTTTATCATCGATCCATCCTGCCTAAGCTTGCTTCCTGAAGGAAAATCTTCTATTGAAAAAGACTGCTTTGAAAAACTTGCTCCTTTAGGAAAAATAGCTGCTTTCATCCACCGCGGCCAATGGTTTCCTACCGACACCTTAGAAAAATACCATCACGCTAATGCTTTCTTTGCCCCGAACATAGATTTCAAAGAGAAAAAAGTGATTATTGCTGATGTTGATGACACTATCTGCGATACCTGCCAGCTGATCTCTCCGAAGATGGCAGAACAGATTTCCAGGATGATTAAACAAGGGTATGAATTTGCGTTTATCAGCGGGACAAAAAGTGAAGATTTGCAAAAGATGATCTCTTCAAAAGTAAAAGAAAAACATCACCTTTTGGCAACTACCGGGACTAATTATGCAATTGTAGAGGATGAAAATGTCAGCGAAGTGCGGGAAAGTGCCTCACCCCGCTCTTTAGAGCGGGGCTTGAAAAAGAGGCGCTTTCTAAACCCCGCACTTCGTGACATAAAAGGAACAGAAAACCATTCATCCCCGTATTCAAATATGGGGCTTTCTGGTCCTTTTAATGTACACAAGATTTACAACTATTCTTTTACATCGGAAGAAAAAAAGGAAATTGTCGCTGCTTTGAAAAAATTAATCTCTCACTACGGCATAAAATCATTAACCACGGAAGAGGATCAACTTCAGGATCGTGATTCGCAGATAACTCTTTCTGCCATTGGAAGAAATGCGCCTTCTGAAATGAAAGCAAACTATGATCCTTCCGGAGAAAAGCGCAAGAAGTGGGTAGAATTTCTTAAGCAGTTTTTAAATGAAGATAAATATGAATTAAAAATAGGCGGGACTACTTCCATTGACATCACTCAAAAAGGCTTGGACAAAGAATGGGGCATTAAAGCCTTTGCCCGGTATCATAATTTGCCGCTCAGCAGCATTTTATTTTTTGGAGACAAGATTCATCCAGGAGGAAACGATTTTCCCGCCACCAAGATAGTAGACTGCATTTCTGTAAGATCCCCTCAAGATACTCTGCAGCACCTTCGCGCTCTGGAGATACTTAATGCTATCTCTGCTACTGAAAGGCCCTGGGGTAATTTTGAACAATTTACTGCTAATGAACTGAGTACAGTCAAGATTCTGGAAGTCAAACCGCAGCAGCGCCTTTCCTTACAATCACATCAGCATCGGGAAGAATTATGGATAGCTTTAGATGATGGAGTGATTGCGGAGATAAATGGCTTGAAACATTACCTGAATAAAGGAGATAAGATGGTAGTACCAAAAGAATCAAAACATCGGCTTTCTTCTGAAAGCGGGACGGTCCGAGTTTTAGAAATAGCTTTCGGCAACTTTGATGAGAATGATATTACTCGATACGAAGATGACTTCGGTAGAGTATAAGATTATAGGACTATAAAAAATAAAGATAATAAAAGAAAAAAGGCCTTACGCTGCTTCTTGGTATTCGTCTTCTTCAGAAGTTCTGCTCATAGGCCTGCTGCGTTCTGGTGCAGAACCTTTCTCAAGCAACTGAACATTCTGAGCTTGTTTCCCTCGTTCAGTATCAACTGCATCGAAAGAAACTTTATCATTTTCACGTAATCGCAACCCTTTAGGCACTGCGGTGAAATGGACAAAGAATTCTTGACCATCGCTTGATACAATAAACCCGTATCCTTTTTTTCCATCAAACCATTTTACTGTTCCTTCCATTTTACTTTACTCCTCCTGAATACGGACTATGTCCGTTTACTTTTACTCTTTGAATTGTGCTTTATTTATAAATGTTTACGTGGAAGTTGAAGAGAAGATCGTGATGGTTTTGTTATAAATACTTATTCTATTGACATTATCTTAATTTAAGGTCATCATTAGAAAACAACAGTAACGGCTCGACGGCCAAAGTTTCACTTTGTCCTACTCGGCATCCCGTAAGGGACAACCCCCGCCTCGTCGAGCGTTGTTGTTTTCTAACTTCAAAAATTCAACCAGCCACATTCACTACTTTAATCTTGAAGTGCAAAGTCTTTCCTGCCAGTGGATGATTCAAATCAATAGTGACATCGTCTGTAGTAACTTCCATAATACGAGCAGGAAACTGCATTCCATTTGGCAATCCTACTGCCAAAACCATGCCTACTTTTGGTTCCTGATCCTGCGGAAGCTGTTTGCGCGGAACTTTCTTGCGCAGTTCGGCCTTCACTTCACCGTACGCTTCTGCCGGAGGAATGACTATTTTTTTCTCTTCTCCATTCTTCATACCCATTACCGCATCATCAAATCCCTTAATTACTTGGCCGGAACCAACCTCAAATTCCAATGGCTGGCCATGCTTTTCTGACTCATCAAAAACAGTCCCGTCATCAAATGTTCCAGTATAATCAATTTTACCTTATTTCCTTTTGCTACTAATTTCATTTTTGTTTTCCCCATTGCAAAAGGAGGCTTGAAAATCTCTGATTTTCATTGTTTCCTTTCGTAACCGCTGCTTCTTTCTTTGCTGGCATAGTATCAACTCCAAAATATATAACAACAAAAACAAGTAGAACTCGTTCTTAATTGTAAAAAAAGAAAAATAAGCAATATTATTTAAGTGTTTTGGAAGAGAGAAATAAAAAATTTTGAAGATATCCCTACTTATTAGGTAAACTCCTTACGAGAGCTTGAACCCATTTTGTTCTTTCCCGAGCACATACTACTTCTTTATCCCATCCTTTTTTATGATAATCAACATTCCACTTCGCGCTGGCAATTAGCTGTGCTTTATATTGCTTTGGTGTTTGCTTTTTAGGCGCTTCTAGTTCGGAATAAGAGCAATCAAATTTTATCGTCTCTTCTAATTGACTAACCATAAACTTCTTGAATTCCTCGTGATCTTTTGTTGGAGGTTGGTAGTTTCTTGCCTCTTGCAACATTGCTTCATAGCGAGTTCGAAGATTATTATTTCCTTGTAGTGCTTCATTATGCGCTCTTAATGCACTTTTGTAGCTTTTATCAGCTTCTTGAAAAGCTTCCTCAAGAGACATATTTTCAGCTAAACGTAATTCTTT
>JBBSWK010000020.1:0-4252 GCA_038046325.1 Nanobdellota archaeon
GAGTGCCTTTGCCGGTAAACTGAAAAAGTGGATCAATTCCAAGCAGGCGGATTTACAACCAGAAGTAAAGAACTGGCTGAAAGAATGGCTCGACAAAGGATTGGAAGATTGGTGTATTTCTCGCGATGCGCCCTATTTTGGCTTTGAGATTCCCGACAGCAAAAAAGAATGCGGTGAAGTGAAATACTTCTACGTTTGGCTGGATGCTCCGATTGGTTATATTTCTTCTACTAGGAATTATTGTGAAAAACAAAGCGGTAAGCAAGGAAAACAGAAAACATGCAGATGGGAGGATTATTGGAAAAAAGGCAGCGCTCATCACTTTATAGGCAAAGACATTTCGTATTTCCACTTCTTATTCTGGCCGGCCATGCTCATGGCCATGGATATTCCTCTTCCAAAATTAACGGTACATGGATTTATCACCGTGAATGGCCAGAAGATGAGCAAATCCAGGGGAACATTTTTCACCGCCAAAGAATTTCACAAACTGTATGGTGCAGAGGCTTTACGTTTCTATTACGCCAGCCACCTGCAGCGCAAGGTTGTTGATGTAGATCTCAACTTTGATGAATTTGCTGCAGTAGTAAATAACGTCTTAGTCGGAAAATTAGGAAATTTCTGCTATCGGTCCTTGACTTTTGCGGAAAAAAATTATGGAGAGTTGCCTGCTCTCAAGCCTACAGAAAACAAAGCGCTAACAAAAAAAGTACTCTTTTTGTCCGAGAAAATAAAGAAAAACTATCTTGCTCAAGATTACCATGGAGCGGTCAAAAATATCCTGCTCATCGCTGACCTAGGCAATGCCTACTTCCAAAAAGCGGAACCTTGGAAAAGCAAAGATGATCCGAAAACCAAAGCCGCAGTATCCTGGTGTGTTAGTTTGGCAAGAAATTTAGCTGTTCTTATCAGTCCCGTGCTTCCTGAATTTAGTAAAAAAGTGTTCAGCGCTCTGGGAGAAAAGAATCTTGTTTTTACCGATATAAATTTCAAATGGAAAGGCAAGGTTAGTGCAGTCCAGCTGCTGGTAAACAAAGTGGAAATAGTCCGCAAAGAAAGTTTTCCTTTACAATTAACGGTCGGAAAAATACTGGAAGTAAAAGATCATCCTAATGCGGACAGCCTATACTTGTTGAAAGTTGACCTGGGAAATCTTGGCAAGAGACAAGTAGTTGCCGGCCTGAAAAAACATTTCCGCAAAGAAGATCTTACTGGAAGAAAAGCAGTCTTTGTTGCCAACATGAAGTCAGCCAAGCTGCGAGGCGAAATGAGCGAAGCCATGGTCTTGGCTGCCGATGATGTTGCGCATGTCGGAATATTAGAAGTGGAGAAGCTGAATCCAGGCGATGAAGTGCACTTTGAAGGCACTGAGAACAGCCATGCAGAAATTACCTTTGATGAATTCATAAAAATCAACATGACTGTACAAGCTGGACGGGTATTTTATGCCGGCAAGAAGCTGATTTCTGCGCTGGAAGAAGTCAAAGTGCATGGTGTGAATGATGGTGCTAAGGTTAGGTAACCTTGTTCTTGATAACAATAAAATATTTAAATTCTTATTTACAAATTACAGGCTTATGAGCAAAAAACCATCAAATCCTTTGGGCGAAGACAAAGAACTTGATGAAATGAGGAAGGCTTTTGATAAAATGTTTGGCCCGATTGAAGATGTTAATTATGATGACTTGTTTGAAAGTGCGCGGCATGTAACTGAACAATACAACCAAGATCTGCGTTCACGGGCAAAATCTCCTGAACAATTAACCCTTGGTTTGGAATGTACTGTTATGGAAGCACATGGCTACCAAGGATCAACTTCTGTGTCTGGAGAGTGGAGAGAAGGTACAATGCAGTCTTTTAGTTCGGGCCATACCTATCGAACTGAAATCAAAGTAGAAAGCGGCACTTTAGTAGAAAAACTGGAATTCAAGGGTTGGCCCCCTTTAGAAATTGGTGATTCTATAAGGGCTTACATTCTAAAGGGTAAAGAAGAAAGTGAAAAAAGTTTTGGGTTTGGCCCTCATCGTGATCCCTTTGACCGGCCGAAAATCCATCTGATAGAGCGCGCTTATCAACCAGTTGAACAACCTTCTAAAATAGAAAAGCTCCGTGACGGCAAAGTAGTGGCAACGTATCATAACAAATAAAATCTTTTTCAAAATAAGCTTACGTTTTAGCAATCTTTATATACCTTTATTCTTTCTTCATCGCTGATAGAATGAAGCAAAAAAGAGGTAGTTCTAGTAGTAATTTTAGTAGTTTCCATAATATTTTCAGGCCAATCCCTTCCAAACAAGGACAAGTGACCATTTTTATCATTATCGGCATCGTTATTTTATTCATATTTTCCGGAGTTTTGTACATCACTAAAGTCGCTACCGAAGAAGAATTAACCGCAGAAGGGGAGCCTATCGTTGCTGCGGTTCCTCAGGAATTTCAGCCGCTGCAGGCTTACACCGAGAACTGTCTGGCTCAAGTCGGAAGGCGCGGTTTGCTTGTTCTTGGCCAGCAAGGCGGCTATATCTACCCAGAATTAGCGGGAAAATATTCTGCCAATGATCCCACCAATGCTGATGGAATTGACCTTGAACCTATTAAAGTACCATATTGGCATTACAATGTTTTACCTAACGAAAATCCGCAAGTTTCGTATTCTTCTAAAAAACCTGCTTTATACCAAAGAGAGGATCCTGAATTAAGCATTGAATCCCAGCTTTCTCGATTTGCAGAAGAAAATATCGCTGAATGTCTTGCCGGTTATGATGCGTTTGAAGCAGCAGGATTTGTGGTGAACGCTCCTGCCTTGGAAGAAGGTTCAGAAGATTTGAGAGAAATACAGGTAACCGTCGCAGATCAAAGTGTGAATTTCTGGCTGAAGATGGATGTTGAAGCCAAAAAAGGAGAAGCTGAGACTGAAATGAACCAATTTTATGTTCCTGTACCTATCCGCTTAAAACAGATGTATGAGACCGCCGCAGAAATCGCTGCGGTGGAACAGAATCATAGTTTCCTCGAATTGCAGGCTTTAGATCTACTTACTGCCTATGCAGGTGTTGATAACCAGCGTCTGCCTCCCATGGAACAGATGATGTTTAACGCTCAGGAAGTGGTCTGGGCAGAAGCTGATGTTAAAGTGAAAACAGAAAGCTTATTGTCCTCAAATGTACCTATGTTGCGGTATCTGGGAAGCTCTAATTTTTATCGTTTTGAATATCCTCAAGGAAGAACATCCTTGAATTTGCGTGATTTATTTCAAAAAAATTACGATAATATGATTCTTCCTCTTGAAACAGGATCAGGAATGGAAGTCAATTTTGATTACTTTGGTTGGGATACTTATTTTGATATGAATGATAAAGGCGGAAATATAATGCCAACTATCCTTTCTGGCCCCTTAGTTTCGCCGTTACCTAAAATTCCTCTCGATATCAATCGTTATTATTCCACTTATGACCTAAGTTATCCTGTTTTAATTACCATGCGTGATCCAAATGCCTTAGAAGGAAGAGGATTTACTTTTGCCTTTGCTTTAGAAGCGAACTTGCGAAACAATCAGATTCCCACTGAAGGATACACTCAACCTCCGCCAGTCGCAGCTTTACAGCAAAGCATGGTTTGCGATCCGGACAAGCGCAATACTGAATTGGTAAAAACAGTCGTGGTGGACAGCAGCAACCTTGAACCATTGAAAGCGGTGCAGATTGGATTTTCCATCCCTGAGCAAGATGACTGCGACATGGGAGAGACGAATAATCACGGTACTTTTGAAAGCAAATATCCAGCAGTCTATGGTGGCGTGGCTTCGTTTGTGAAAGACCAGTATCTGACTAATTTCTACCCCGTAGATACCTATAGATTTAGAGAAACGTCGGGAACTATTGGCTATGCAGTTGCTGGTACTCCAGAATTAGTCATTCCTATGCATAAAAAAGTGTTTGTGAATATGTCGGTGCGTAAAAAGAGTTTGGAAAAATGTATTGCCGATGAAGATGGAAAGAATAAGGAATGTTTCACCCAGGGATTATTTGGCGGTTTAGGAAGTCCAGTATATGTAGATGCTCCTGAATCCTTAGATGAACAACATAGTTGGTCTTTCTTGAATCTAGCTAAACCTCTTACTGACGAAGAAACGGCAGTAATTATGTTGAAGCGAGTTTCCGATACAATCCCGGGAGTCTTCAGTGAAGAATTTTCTTCCGCTGCTACGGTAACCGGAAAAGGAACCGTGTCTTTGGAATTAGTGCCAGGGGTG
>JBBSWK010000021.1:0-3138 GCA_038046325.1 Nanobdellota archaeon
ATAATGCCAAACTTATCAGCATCAAAATCAACATCCCTTTTAATCCTTTTCTCATCCAATCCACCTTCTTTTTATTGACAATATAATTATGAACTAAGTTCTAGAACAGCGTGAGCTTCTTTATAAATTTTAAGTTTAACTAAATAATAGTAACAACTTCGTCTCCGCACATTTTATATACGATAAATCTTTTTTCAAAGCATGAAACGCTTCTTACTTGCAGAACTCCCCATACAAAACAAAACAATTTTTCTTCGTGTAGATTATAATGTTCCTTTTTCAGAAAAAAAGATCACAGATAATACTAAAATAAAGGCATCTCTGCCCACCATTAAATATCTGCTCCAAAATAATTGTAAAATAGTCCTGGCGACTCATCTCGGCAGGCCGAAAGGATTTTCACAAGAATACTCAGTAGCTCCTTTAGCCAGAGAATTGCAAAAATTGTTGCCCACCAAAAAAGTAGTCACATTAGATGATTGTGTCGGTAAAAATGTACTTGAAACCATACAACAAGGAAAACCACAGACTATTTTCATGCTGGAAAATCTCAGATTTTATCCGGAAGAAGAAAAGAACGACTCTTTTTTCGCCCATTCCTTAGCGAACCTGGCAGAGTTGTACGTTAACGACGCCTTCGGGGTTGCGCATAGAAAACATGCTTCTGTATGTGCTATAACAGAATTTCTCCCTTCTGCCGCCGGCCTTCTCTTAGAGAACGAAATCAGATCGCTTTCCAAAGCACTAAAACCCGTAAGTCCATCGGTATGGGTCATGGGAGGAGCAAAGTTAGACAAAATTACCCTCTTGGAACGGGCTCTCAAAAAGTACGATCAGGTATTAATAGGAGGAGCTCTCGCCTTTGCCTTCCTGAAAGCGAAAGGCATTCCGGTAGGTGCTTCTAAGGTGGATACCGCTTCCATTGATCTTGCAAAAAGAATTCTCAACAGCAAATATGCAAGCAAAATAATTCTCCCTCTTGATTTTAATGTTGCCGAATTTTTTTCTCCCAGGGCAAAGGCTAGCACTGTAAATTACAACCAGATCGAGCCGCATCAAGTAGGACTAGATCTTGGCCCAAAAACAATTGCCTTATTTAGACAACATCTGGCTTCTGCAAAAACAGTAGTCTGGAATGGTCCTCTTGGATATATTGAGTGGGCGAAGTTTGCTGTTTCAACCAAAGAGATCGCCCGCTTCTTAGGGAAATTAGAAAATGCCGTCACCATAGCTGGAGGAGGCGAAACCGCAGAAGTGTTGATCAAGTTCCATCTTCACCACAATTTAACCCACGTTTCAACCGGAGGAGGCGCGGCTTTAGAATTCTTAGCCAAAGGAGATTTGCCGGCGCTGCAATGCTTGGAAAAGAACTATAAGAAGTTTAGAAATCGTGTAAAATCATCAGTATCATAATTATTTTTTCTGTTCCAGCACTAGAACCACATTCCTGCCAAAACTAGATTTGATCAAGCTTTGAAGATCATCCTGTTCACGTGTAAGTAACTGCTGCAATTTAGTTGATTTTTCGTTAAGCACAGAAATATCTTCCTCCATTTTTTTAACTTGCTTCAGATAATGATCTAGCCTATACGCAGCATCATCCATTTTTATCACAAAAAAATTATGCTGGACTTGCTCAGTGATATCACTTAATTCTTTCTGCAGCCCCTTATAATTTTCTTTGATAGAGCGTAGGCGTTGATTATAGATCCCTTCCAAAGCCGAGAGTGAAGAAAGCATGCCTTCTTGATGTAAATGAAACTTTCCCTGTCGGAGCAATTCGGCGATCTTCTCCAGAATATCTAACACAAACAAGCCTTCATCCTGACAAAAAGAAGCAAGCGGATCTTTGATATACGAAAACAACAGGCCATTCGATGGCTCAATATCTTGATATTGCTGCAACAAAGGTTTAATTTTAGAAAAAAAAGAAATGATTTCCATTTCCAATCCATCTAATTTTTGCTGCAGCCCTTTTTTCATTTTTGTAAGCTCAGCTAGATCAACACTTTTTTTATCTACATAAAGTTGTTGTAAATATTGTTCCTTCTCCAGTTTTTTTAGTTCAGCAGCGGCCAGTCTGCTTTTTTTAACATCTACTTCTTTCTTCAACTGTTGTTCATGCACAGCAACCCGGCGCAGGTAATCTGCTTTAGAACTGATAAGCTGTATAATATGATACTGGCTTTCAGTGATTTTCTGGTCTAACTTTTTTCTCAAAGCGTCTAAATCTAAAAGGACAGCCAGTAAGGGATTAGTATCAGGATTTGCATCCTTTTTTAAGATAAAACTAAAATCATGAAGAAAATCCGTAGCTTCTATTTTTTCTATTAAGCGGTGTAATCTTTTTTCCAATCCCTGATTTACTGCTAAGACTTCTCCGATGGCCGGTTGAGGTGGAAAATGCAGCTGGTCTAAAATCTGCCTGGTCTCCCGAAAAAGAGGTATAATCTCATTGGCGCTGGAATGTAATCGTGCTTTTTTCAGCCACATATCTAATTGCGCTTCTAACGCCCAGCGTTTATCTTCCAGAATCTTTGCATGCTCTTTAACTAAAGGCAGAAGATGATGTTGTTCCACTACCTCTTGAGAACGCTGCTGCAGCCATTCTTTGAGCTGGGAAAGAGAAAGCGTTTCTTGATCATCCTTTGGCGTACTCTTCAAAAATAATACTGCTTTTTGCAGCCAGCCCACTTACACCACCTCTAACTAAAATCTAAAGTAACACTATATAATAATTTCTGTATGGAAAGATATAGAAAAGATTTTTTGTAAAGTTACTATATGTTACATACTGACATGAGGCTCGAAGAGCTGAAGCTGTTTTTCTTTACGTGAATATGTTTCCTTTTCAATGCTTCCGTTTTTAAAATCAGTTTCGTAATGAGCAATATGGTAATTAGAATCCCTCTCAAACGTACCAGTGCTAAGGTTTAGGCTGCCTCTCCGCACCTTGGCATTATGACCTATGAGTGGTAGCGTTGCCGTCCAAGTATCACTTTTAATATAGTCCATCGCCACCACCATAGCTAACTTGTGCATCGAAAGAGAAAGATCCTTCAGAGATTTAAACGTTCTCTGCACTGTTTTTGGAGTATTATCACTATTATCAGCGGCAACAGTTTGATACAAAACCAT
>JBBSWK010000022.1:0-5358 GCA_038046325.1 Nanobdellota archaeon
ACGTGAGCAAGAAAAGCCGATCTTGGCTAAACATCAAGAGCTGCGGAACCAGTACCAGCAGCTTAAGAAAAAGGCAGAAGAATTACAATCACGTGTTCAGGAATTAAGTAAGTTATTTCATCATAAAGAAGAAAAAAGTTTGAAAGAGCAGATTAAAGAAAAAACAGCCCAGGTTTCAGAAAAGATTAAGAAGAAAGAGAAGTTGAAAATGGATGATATTCTTGCTTTCCAAGCTTTGGACGAGAATTGAGTATCACTTTAACATAATTAATGAGCTGTAGGACGGAGCCAATAATCAATAATCATCAATTCTTATTCTGTTAGGAATATTTTAGTCAAGACTTTTTATATATCTCTTCTTTATTAAAGTAAAAATGTTTTTTGGCACTTATCTTACCGGGGCGTTTGGCCCGTCGCAGGAATTGTACAAAGTAAGGAACCTAGAAAAAAGAGGCAAGGGATCATTAGAAGAAGTACAGCAACAAATACGAAAAGACACTAAAGCAGTAATCAGAGAACAAGAGAGAGCAGGGTTAGATTTTATCATAGACCCCGCATTTTGGCAGTATGATCTTTTTCAGTCTTTAGAAAACATTCCACAGATTGTTAGAACAAGAAAACACGAAAACTGGTTTGATAATAACTTATTTTACCGCTGGCGCTTGTCGGTAGATGCGCCTCTCCCCGCCGCGACAGGCTGGTTTGAGAAAGATCTACCTCTGGATCTTCTTCCTAAAGATGGGCGATTTATGGTCATTCTTCCCTGCCCTTACTCAATAATAACGCTTTGCAATGTTTCTGGATACCAGGATAAAAAGAGTGCAGTTCAGGACTTAGCAAAGTTGATTAGAGCAGAAGCACTTCATCTCGTTTCTCTTGGTGCAGGCAGGATCCAGTACGACGAGCCTGCCATCGTTCAGAAACAGTCTCTAGGTTCTTTGGAAAGGGAAGACCTCAAACTATTAGAAGCTGCTCTGGATATCTGCGGCACGATTCCTGGTGCTTCCACCAGTTTACATACCTACTTTGGCAATGCCGGCCCAATACTGCCTTTCTTGGATGATCTCCCTGTAGATTGTCTGGGAATTGATTGCAGAAAAACTAATCTTTCTTCCGTCCTGCAGCAGGATTTTTCTGGGAAACAACTTGCTCTAGGTTTGATTGATGCTCGCAACACTGATCCGGAAGAGCCAGAAGAACTTGTAGTACAACTGCAAAAAGTGGCTGAACAATGTCATCCAACAAAGCTTTGGTTAACTCCCACTACCGGGACGGAAACCATTGGTTATACTCCGGGGCTCAAGAAAATAGAGATTCTAAAAGAAACGAAGAGGCTCTTCTATGAAAAAAACCCCAAGTAGGCTTTTTCCCACTTATGAAGTTGGAAGTCTTCCTAAACTGCCCGCACGAACAAGCGCTCTAGAAGGGCGGGAGGTGGCAGATGACGAAATGCAGCAGCTCAAGAGATTAGGGCTGAAATATGGGGTTGATTCTGCTGGAGCAGAAGAAGTCATCGCAAGATTGCAAAAAGAAAAAAGAAAACCAGCTTCTGAAGAAAGAAAGCAATTGCTGGATTTCAATGCCTTGTTAAATCTTCGTATTCAAGAAAAGAGCGGTATTGATTTTGTGTATGACGGGGAAGCCAGAAGAAGCGAAATGTATCGTCATGTGGTACAGCAAGTGGAAGGTTTTGAAGATCTCCCCGAGATGATTCGCTCCCAGGAAGAACAGAGTTACAGAAAATCAGTTTGTGTTGCCGAACCTAAACTAAAGCTAGGGGCGTTGAGTGTGCTGGTAGAAGAAGAATTTGCTTTTGCCGAAAACAACGCTCTACATAAAGTGAAAGTGCCTCTCAATGACCCTTATATGATTGCAGTTATGAGCGACAATAGGCATTACACCAGGATTGCAAGAAAGCAATTCCCTGAGGATGTTTGGAAACAGGAATACCAAGCAAAACGAGAATTTACCTTAGCCTTAGCAAAAGATATCATTCGTCCCCAGGTAGAAGCGGTAGTCGCACTTGGCGCATCATGGATCCAGCTGGATCTGCCCTGCGCCACCGTGAACGTGGAACATCTTCCTATTGTAGTGGAAGGAGTTAATGCTGTAGTTGAGGGCATCCCCGCATCCTTTAGTCTTCACTTCTGTTATCCTCGAAGAAATTCGCTTACCAAAAAGAATGGCTATGAGTTGTTGTATCCTCATGTATTACATTTAGATCAGCGTGTGAGACACTTTTCCCTGGAATTAGCCAATGCTGATGATTACGAAAGTGATTTAGCTGTTTTTGCACAATATAATACAGAAAGAAAATTTGACTTGGGAATAGGAGTTATTGATATCACCCTGGGAAGACACAGAGAAGGCTTATATGAAAAACCCCAATTAGTCAGAGAGAGAATTCTTCGGGCCGCAGAAGTGCTGAAAGATCCATCTCTTGTTTACGTAGCCCCAGATTGCGGCCTTCGTCAATTAAAATTAGATCGTTGCATTCGTTTATATGAAATTATGGTTGAAGGCGCAGAGCTTGCCCGCCGTGGATAATATTGAATCAAAAAATAATTTACTTTAGCGCTTTTTGTAATAAATCAGATTTAGTGATAACCCCTACCAGTATTCCCTTTCTCTTAATCAAAACTAAAGGATAATGCTTTAAGAGGTTGGAGATCACTGACCAAGAAGTATTTATGGGGACAATCGGCGGCGCTTCGTCCATGATATCTTTTGCCGCCAAGATTTTTAACTTCTCCGCATTTTCCAAGGCTGAAGATTCACTCACTAATCCAACCACATTATCCCCTTCTAGCACGGGAATTTGGGAAATATTCTTGCCGTTCATGATCTTAATCACTTCCGTCGCTTTCTCAGATGGCTTAGTGGTGATAATTTTTTTGGTCATAACCTCTTCTAGGTTTGGTTCATTTTTTGACGAGAGCAGCTGCAACGCTTCTTCGATTTGCTTCACTTTAGAATAGGTTGGATCGACTCTTCCTGACTCTATCTTGGCAATAAGTGATTGTGATACCCCGGCATTTTTTGCGAATTGGTGCTGGGTTAATTCTAAGGCCCTGCGCATTTTCTTGATGTTTTGGATTTCCATCATGCTTCTAGGGTTTTATTTTCTCCTATATAAATATTATGAAAGGAATTAAAATTTTACATTATATTCTTTTAAGAATTATTCTCTTTGGAATAAATGTTGCAAGAAGTTTTATAAGAAAATATAATGGATTTTATTGAAAATGAAACCAGGATTTCCTAATCGAATTTCCTCTTTCATTAATTTTATATACTAACACGGGGATGAATTCCATAAATGATGAGGTGGTTTACATGACAAAACAAAATTATTTTTTTACATCCGAAAGTGTGACCGAAGGTCATCCGGATAAAATCTGCGATCAGGTTTCTGATGCTATTCTCGATGCTGTGCTCAGCAAAGATCCCGTGGGCCGAGTTGCGGTTGAAACTCTCACCAAAACCGGTTTTGTGGTCGTAGCGGGCGAAGTTACCACCTCCGCGGTAATCGATGTGCAGAAAATAGTAAGAGAGACGGTAAAGAACATCGGTTACGACAAGCCAGAGCTAGGTTTTGATGGTGAGACTTGCGGGGTATTAGTAGCTCTTTCTGAACAGTCTCCAGATATTGCGCAAGGAGTGAATGAGGGAGAAGGGCTGCATAAAGAACAGGGTGCTGGCGATCAGGGATTGATGTTCGGATATGCCACCAACGAAACTCCAGAGTGCATGCCCTTGCCTATCACCCTGGCCCATAAAATAACCCAGCGTTTAGCCAGTGCCAGAAAACGTAATGAGTTATGGTATCTCCGCCCCGACGGAAAATCGCAAGTTACGGTTGAATATGAAAACGGTGTTCCTAAACGCGTGGATACGGTAGTGCTTTCAACTCAGCATCATCCTGATGTCAGTCTCGATACTATTCAAAGAGACTTGATTGAAAAGATCATCAAGCCCATCTGTTACCAATGGGTCGATGATAATACTAAGTATTATGTCAATCCTACCGGTTCTTTTGTGATTGGCGGCCCGGTAGGAGATGCGGGTGTGACTGGCCGGAAGATTATCGTCGATACCTATGGCGGGCAAGGAAGGCATGGCGGGGGGGCTTTTTCAGGGAAAGATCCAACCAAGGTCGACCGTTCTGCTTGTTATTATGCTCGATATGTAGCTAAAAATATTGTTGCCGCAGGTTTGGCAGATAAATGTGAAATCCAAGTTGCCTACGCGATAGGCGTTGCAACGCCAGTAAGTATTCTGGTCAATGCCTTCGGCACGGAAAAAATACCGGAAGAAAAAATAGTTGAGTTAGTAAAGAAGCATTTTGATTTCCGGCCTAAAGCGCTGATTGAACAGCTTAATTTGCGGCGGCCGATCTATCGAAAAACGGCAGCCTATGGGCATTTTGGCAGGAATGATCCAGATTTTACCTGGGAGAAAACCGATAAGGCAGAATTGTTGCAAAAAGAAGCCATGGCCTTGAAAACTGCCCCTTTTATGGATGTAGAAAAAAGCAGGTAGTTGTTCATCTTTCCTTTATTTTCTTTTTTTTCTTAAATGAGCACAACAAAATATATAAACTCAGAAACGCTTTTTCAAGCATGGATCCTGCCGATAATGAAGATGAAAAGGTCATAGTTACTCTACGCCACTCCCGAAAATCTTTTTTATTGGAATATCTATGCAGCTTTTTTCTTTTGCTTTTGGTTTTATTTTCTTTACTTAGTAGAGGAAATCCGTCTAAAATCGCCTTGCCAATTTTAGCCGCTTCAACGTTCGGTTTTGTTTCTACCGAAGTTCGCCGTTTTTATGGAGATCGTTATAATATCATGCCAACCAAGCTTTCGGTAGTCAAAGGAATCCTTAAAGTGAGAAAACGAAACATCTACTACCAGCCGTTGGGGTTTGTTCCTGATTTCAACATACGGCAAACCTTCTTTGAACGTATCTTAGGATACGGCACCGTATTTGTCCATGTAGGGAACACTGCTCTTGAACTTCGGGATGTAGATAATCCTCACGAAGTCTTAAAGATGTTTGAGCGCCTTATAGACGAAACCAGGAAAGCTCAGCGAAATAGGAATTTTGCAGATAGAACCTAATATCGCGCGCCTTACTTGTTAGTATTCATTTAACAGTAGTAAGATTTAAAAATATTGGTTAAATCTAAGATAGTATGAAAAGAACTAGTCCCATGACCAGAAATCTAGTAATAGGAGCATCTCTTTTAGCTTTAAGCATAGGTTATTGTACAATAAATAATAAAGAAGAAGAGCATTCTTCGCCTTCTAGCCAACCAAGCTCTTTAGAAAAAATTACTTTTGAATCTGTAAAACA
>JBBSWK010000023.1:0-2443 GCA_038046325.1 Nanobdellota archaeon
CAGCTTCTTGAAAAGCTTCCTCAAGAGACATATTTTCAGCTAAACGTAATTCTTTTTGTACACGTGCAAGCTCTGTTTTATGATAATCGCTTGGATGAACTTCATTGGGAATTTTAGCATCTAATGAATCATCCCTCATTTGAATTAAAGCACCAAAAGCGCGAGAGCACCGCAACGCATATTCACGAAAAGTAACATCTGGTTTTTCTTCAATTATTGTAGTATATCCTGTTGGCATATTATGTACCTCCTAAATTTAGATTCAAGAAATTTGGTCCGTTTATAAAGATTAAGAAACTAAAATCAAAAGCAAAACCCACAATAACATTTATATAACTCCCTTATCATAATTCGGGCATGGATCCTGAAGTGCAAAAGATTCTTCTCAAAGCTGGAAAAATTGCTTCCCAAGTAAAACATGAAGGAGCAAAAAAACTCTCCCAGCCCGGAGCATCCTTCTTAGAAGTGATGGATCATTGCGAAAAGCGCATCAAGGAATTAGGCGGGCAGATCGCCTGGGCGCAGATGGCGGTGAACGATACCGCTGCGCATTTCTGTCCCACTGAAGATGATACTTCTGTATCAAAAGAAGGGGATGTCATCAAAGTTGACATGGGCGTGCATATTGACGGATACTTGGCTGATAATGCTATAACGGTTATCGTCGGATCATCCGATGAACACAAAGACATGGTCAAAGCCGCGCAAAATGCCTTGAAATCAGCCATCAAATTAGTCCGTCCTGGAACACCGCTCTGGCAATTAGGAGAAGCGCAGTTTTCAGAAGCAGAAGCGTTAGGATTTACCACGGTTAAAAATCTATCCGGGCACAATATTGAGCGCTACCGCGTGCATGGAGGGATTACTATACCGAGTTTCAACAACAAAGACAAAACCGAATTGAAAGAAGGTTTGCAGATCGCCATCGAACCTTTCGTCACCAATGGTCAAGGATTAATTAAAGAGAAAGGTCCGGCAACTATTTTCATGGTGGGAAAAGAACGTGGAGTGCGTTCTCCTTACGCCAAGAAAATTTTAGAGTATGTAAAAACACAGCAAGGACTTCCTTTCACTACTCGCTGGCTAACCAGACAATTCGGCAAAGGACCAGCTGCCTTGGGGATGCGGGAGTTGCAACAGTTGGGAATAGTTAGATCATATCCGCCGTTGGTTGAAGTGTCCGGCGGAATAGTCACTCAGTTTGAACATTCTATGATCGTGAAGGATAAGCCGGTTGTGTATACCAGAACGGAGCAAGATGAGTGGTGATCACTTCTTCATTTTCGGCACTACTACAAACGCCAACACTGCACCGACAATAATGATTCCCCAGAACACCAGCCAATCAATTTTCCCTAACGCAAACAAAACCATATTCGCTATTAATAACAGTATAACACCAATTCCAATAACTTTCAAGAATTTTTCTGGTTTCACTGCAGCTTCTTAACCACGTCCTTTACCGACAACATCTGTTCCGTGCCAGAACTCATCTCTTTCAATAACACTTTTTTCTTCTTCACTTCCTCTTCACCAATAATTGCTACATATGGAATGGCTAAGGCATTCGCATATTCTAAATTCTTGCTCACACCTTTCTTTCCTAAAGCGAAATCAGCAGCAACCCCATTCTTGCGCAATTCCTGCGCAATTTTCAAAGATTCATCGACAGCATTGATAGGGATTACCAACACTTTCGCCGGTGTTTTCTCTTCCAGTTTATTCTGCGCTTTCATCTGTTCCATGATTGGGGTTATTCCGAAGGAAACACCAACTGCGGGAATCTCTCTGCCTCCGCCCATGAAATTGCCGATCATCTGATCATAACGTCCCCCAGCGGCAATAGATGAAGTTATCATACTATTTTTCAAATACGCTTCAATCACTGTTCCAGTGTAATATGCTTGTCCTCTGGCAAGGGAAAGATCAAATTCAACTTCCTTTACCCCCATAGTTTTCAAGTATCCAAATAATTCTTCCAGTTCAGCCAATCCTTGTTGGCCTTCTTCATCCTTTATTTTTTTCTTTAAAGAAGAAACAGTTGCTCCTTTAGTTAAGAAAGAAAAGACTCTGTCAATTTGAGATTTACCATAACCGCGCTGTTTTAATTCATCAGCGACACCTACTTTCCCAACCTTATCTAGCTTATCAATCGCAATTAATGCTTCCCTTATATCAGAAATTCCAGATTGTTTCAGGATACCGTTCAATATTTTTCTATTGTTTACTTTAATTACAAACTTAAAATCCAATTGCCTAAATACATCAGCCAAAAGCGCAATTTGTTCTGCATCCGCTAACATAGATACAGCTCCTACTGTGTCGGCATCAGCCTGCCAGAATTCTCGCTCTCTTCCTGTTTTAATTGGACCATCTCTAAAGACTGGACCAGCTTGATACACTTTAAACGGCATCTTTAGAGTAGGGTTCTGAGCTACATATC
>JBBSWK010000024.1:0-6314 GCA_038046325.1 Nanobdellota archaeon
ATCAACTGTCTCTGCCTGGACGATACAAAATTCAACCTTTTTCCCATGCTTCTGAATCCACTTTTCTGGCGCTTTGACCATCAGGTGAGCGATGTACTTGATTTTTTGTGACAGACGAAATGGAAACCAGAGTGAAGCATTAGGAACAAATTTCCCGTCAGCGATATCCAAATGTAGATACTTTGCAACGCCGTGCAGATTTTTCAGCATTTGATCTAGTTCTTTTTGATTCTTGGCCATTACCGAAGGAAATACGGTTTGTTCGCTCGATCTTTTCATCGTTCCAGTCTTTTGATTTTTCCTAGCCGGCGGATATGTCTCGGTTCCTGAGAAAAAGGAGTAGTCAAAAATACTTCAATCATCCTTTTTGATTTGTGCAGATGGGTAAACCATCCGGACAAGCAGATAATATTAGCGTTGTTATGTTCCTTCGATAATCGCGCCTCTCGCAAGGAATAAGGGATTACTGCTCTGGCGCCCTTTATCTTGTTGGCAGCGATGCACATCCCTTGCGCTGAACCGCATGCTAAGATCCCTAAACTTTTATCAGCAACCACTTTTTTCGCTAAAGCAATAGCAAAATCAGGATAATCATCTTTAGGATCGAGCTTCTTGTTTCCTAGGTCTACATAAGAAACATGTTTATGTTCTAACCACTTCTTGATTTTTTCTTTTAATGAAAACCCAGCGTGATCAGCACCTATGTAGATTGGTTTCATCTTTGCCTCCTCATTTCTTTCCTACCGATCCAAATAGTTTTATTCTCTGTTCAGCCACCTGTTGTATCAAATCACGAGCAGGCGCTAAAATATGCCGTGGATCAAAATCTTTCGGCTGAGCATGAAGTGCTTTTCGCACGGCTGCGTCGAAGGCAATGCGGAGGTCAGTGTCAGTGTTAATCTTAGTAATACCTTTCTTGATCGCAGCCTTGATCTGTGCATCTGGAACTCCTTTTACGTTAGATAAATCTGCTCCGTATTTTTCTGCTATTTTTACTAAACTCTGAGGAACACCGGAAGCGCCGTGCAAGACTAATGGAACTTTTACTTGCTGTTTGATTTTTTGCAAGATATCTTGCCGCAGCGATGCTTTTCCTGCAAACTTATACGCTCCGTGAGATGTTCCAATGGCAACAGCGAGAAAATCACAGTTCGTACGTTCTACAAACTCTTGTGCTTTGGCTGGATCAGTATAGATTATACTTCTGGAAGATACTAAGTCTTCTGCTCCACCAATTGTTCCAAGCTCTGCTTCTACGGCAATTCCTTTTTTATGAGCAAGAGCGACTACTTGCTTAGTCAGTCGAATATTTTTTTCAAAATCTTCATGGGAAGCATCAAGCATCACTGAAGAATACCCTATTCGAATGGCCTGTTTGATTATGTTCATATCTTTTCCATGATCAAGATGCAATGCAATTGGAGCATTGGCTTTTTCGGCGGCAGTTTTGGCAATTGCATACAAATAACCCATGCCAGCATACTTCAATGCTCCCTCGGAAGTGGCGAGAATGATAGGCGCTTTGAGTTTATTCGCCGCAGCCACCGCACCTTGCGTGATCTCCATATTGTTGATGTTGAAGTGAGCAACTGCATACTTGCCTTTTTGCGCTTTCAGCAATAATTTTTTTGTATCTGCAAACATTTTTATACTCTTTTTTGTGTTATTTTGATCCCGTATTTCTTAATCATGGCTTCTGCTTCTTTTTCCGTTAACTGGCCCACTTTTGCTCCAACATGTTGAATGACGGATGAAGCATTCACTTGACCTAAGCGCAGAGCATCTTCGAATGAATAATTTTTAATTAAGCCAGCCAGGAATCCTGAGGTAAAAGCATCGCCCGCACCGGCAGTATGGACTATTTTCACAGGAGGTGTTTTAGTTAATGAATACATACTATTTTTTTGCAACGCGTATAACCCTCTTCTTCCATTAGTTACTATCACAACATTTGGACCGCATTTTTGCAATTCTTTGAGCAGGAATTGAAAATCATTTGACGACGTCTTGAGTAAAGCCTGCGCTTCTTCTTTATTCAGCACCAGGATAGTTGTATTTTTCAAAAGCGCAGCGAGATGTTTTTTTCCTTTTTGCGCTAGATACAGAGAGGGGTTGAATAACAGTTTTATGTTTTTCTGTCTGGCAATTTTTGCGATTTCAAAAGCAGTTTTCTGAGATTTTTCGGTTAAGGTAGCTAAGTAAATCCAAGAGCAATTCAATTTTGAAGGAGGAATATCTTTTGAAGACAAATCAGTAGAAGCCCCCTTGTGAACTAAAATAATTCTATCTTTTTCTTTAGTGGAAGAAATGATGGTTGCTAAATCGGTTTGTTGTTTGCTCCGAGTAGGACAAATGTTTTCTATTCCATCTGCTTTGAGCTCTTTAAGAATAACGTTTCCATCCTCATCCTCGCCTACTTTAGTTGCAGTTTTTACTTTCAATCCCAATTTAGCTAATGCTGCTGCGGAGTTGGTAGCTCCCCCTCCTGAACGTTTGTTGACTGATTTGACCAAGATCTTGTCGCCCAGTTTAAGCGAAGAGAAAGGTTGATCTATGGTAAGGAAGGTATCTACTGTAGCCGAGCCTATGCAGAGAACATCGTATTGAGACATCTATTCACCTTGAAAAGAGAATATTTTGTTGTTTAAAAAACTATAGCCTTCTAAGCCCATCTACTCTCATAAAATTTATAAAGAAATTCCTTAATTTACAATAGATGGTAACCACAGACATGTCTAAAGATGAAAAAGTAGGCTTCCACAAAGGTTCTTTAGCTACTTTAAGCAAGGAACGGGAAGAATTAATGCGCATTCTGCAGATTGTAGAGCAGCTGATGCAGATGCATATCAAGGAATTGAAGGATCTAGGTGTTGATCTAGCTGCTCAAGCAAAGGATGAGCCTAAGAAGATGAAAGGCAAGAAAGCGATTGAGGACGTGCTGGGGTAAAATGGAAGAAGATCAAACCCCGAGATTACGGGAATTTGTTTCGTACCTGGAGCAAAGGATTCGAGCTTCTAAAAGTGAATATTTTTATTTACTACGCATGGCGCCAGAACTATCTCATTGCATAGAAAGTGCCAAAAGCACTTGGAGCACATACAAAGATGCTGCAAATAAGGTTTATGAACTGTTTCCTGAATTGAAGCTTCCTGAGCAATAAAACTTTCTACACAATCACTTCCCCTCTATGAATCTTCGGCAAGTAATTCAAAATAATCCCCTCTTTATACTTAGAACAGCCGACAATATCGCCTTTGTATTCTATCAAGACGAATTTTGCCTCACTGCCCAAATCTTTCCGTAAATCTATTCCATGAAAATAAGCCTTAATTTCGCGATGATCCAGTTCTACTATATTCTTCAATTTGTCTCGTGCTTCCTTAGCTAGTAGCTGCGCACCTTCTTTGCTCAAGCGGACAGAATTGCCCTTGATTTCCGCAACGTACAACCCAAACTTGTCTACTCGCAATTTTTTCAAGTCAATTTTACCAATGTCTTTGTTAATGAGTGAGAGACGCCCGTCTTTATTCTGTAAATAGGCATAATCGCCAGTAAAAAAAGATCCATAAGCCTCTTCAAAGAGCTGGCGGATTTTTTTGATGTCCCTGGTGTTGAGGATGGTGAGAGTTTGCATGTTAAGTGAAATTAGTATATAGTTAAAAAGATTTTTAAAAAAACATCAGTTTTAGTATATAAAGAGATTTCTTGGATGTTATTAATTATGGAAGCAATCAAATACAAATTGGAAAAGGAAGAGGGTTCATCAAATCCTCATCTTAAAACATTTTTAGAGATTAATTCTAAGTTGTTAGTGCGGCGAGATCCATTATATTTGGCTGAATGTCTTGATGGAACTGTAGAAAATATTAGAGAGATGCCTTCTTTTCTTTCTCAAAGTCCACTTTCTATTCCACCTGAATTGTTAAATATACGCTCAAGCCGGGATGATTTGTTAAAAACCAGAGATGATATCGTAACTTTAGATTGTCCGCCTGGAACTGTTCCGAGCGTCTGGAGCGGCCGTCGATCTGCGCTTACCATAGATCCAAGAACAAAAAATCTCTACAAACTGAAAGGAGTTGCTATAGCGGAATTATCGCAGGATGAAAAATACTATGAAAATGGGGCATTATACTTAGAAGGTGGACAATTTTTGTGGAATGCCCATAATGAGAGGATCTACTCTGATCGGTTTAATAAAATATTAGCTGACAATGGCGTGGAACCAGTCATGGAATATGTAGGGTTTTACAAATCTCCTTTTAAAGTTAGAGGACATAAAATTGCCGCTAGTATCATCAGAGTTAAAGGTGATACCAGACTTGATGAGTTGATGTATGCTCTGGAAGCAGAAGCATATTTCCAAACTACTTATACCGAAGGACAGAAAGCTGAATTAACCACTCAACTAGGATATTTTTACAAAGAAGTAGGATATATCGTAGGACAGCTCAAAAGATTAATGGACAGGGGCAATCAAACCTGGAGTGATAACCCAAAACGTACCAATGCCCATATCGGAAATATAGTTGTCTACCCGACAGATGAGAAAAATCTCATGATAGGTTTAGTTGATTTTGACGCCTCTTGTGATGGTAGAGATATGTCAAAAAAACAATTACGGGAACAGCAAATTGAAGAATATCGTAATATACCTAAGAGTACCCTCGAGGAAGTGGCGAGTGCAAGAGCAATTGGATTGTACTATTACCCAGAATTAAAATTTTCTGTCTCGAGGTTTAACTTTGGCCTGGGCTTTATGGCTGGATATGAATCAAAAAAAATCATAAAACCAACTCTGGAGATGAGCAGACTTACCGAACTAAAAGAACTTATTAATGCTGGAAAAATCCCGCGTCCACGATTAATCCATAAGAAGCCAGTTGAGGCGGGAATCCGTTATGAGCATTTAGGCGCTGAATTTTAATCTAACCAACTCCCCACACCGGATTTTCTTTTCTCTTGATCTCCGCGATCTCTTTCAGCACTTCTACTTCACGTTTTGATAAATGTTTTTTCAATTCTTTCAGCTTCTTGAAATGGTCTTCAGGAATATCAGTATACAAATAATCACCCTCTTTCACCTGCCTTCCGATAGTAACTCCATCCATGGCCATGGCTAATTGTTTTCCTTGCTCTGCTACAGTCAGTGATTCTTGCGCTTCGCCTAGGCTTTTGACGGCGGAAATGCGTATTCCGTCAGCACGCATGATTGGGTCGCCGGTTCGAATTCTGCCTACCTCAATATCTACTCCAATGATAGCGGGGTTATTTTGCCTAAATACGTATCCTTTCATCAGCAAGAATTTACAAGGCCGGACTAAATTAGCAAGCTCACGTTTCTCAATCTCTTTCTTTAAGTTGTCTACATACTTCTCGTAGTCTTCGATAGTCTTGTAGATGACTTCATTCAAGATAAGAGTTAGACCTTTTACTTTAGCATATTCTGCTATGTCTGGGGCAATTTTGATATTGAATCCTAACAAAACTCCAGTAAATTCGTCTTTTTCTTTGAGCGTCTCTAGCTTGGAAAGATCTTTTTTAGTTATGTCCCCCAAGGAGGCAGAAGCGATAGGGATATTTTTTTCTTCCAATAAATGACGGACCGCCTCTAAGCCGCCGATAGTATCGGCTTTAATCATCACTCCATGTTCTTGTTCGGTGAAGGATAGCACTTCACCAACCTGCTGCTGCACTTCTTGTTTCAGACGTTCGACTTCCTCTGTTTTTCCTGAACAGCTGCGTAAAGGCATTCCTGCGATAGCTGTCTCCAAGCCGGGGGCAGCAATTTTCACTCCGGTAGCAGCAGTTATCTCTTTAACATTCTGGAACTTACTTTTCTTTTCACGCATCTCAGTCAATTCTGCGGGCTCTAACAAGGCGCGGACTTTAGTCACGATGGGCTGTTCCAAGTTTCCGATAATGATAGTATCATTCACCCGTAATTTTCCATTAAAGAGGATGCAGTCTAAGGTCATCCCTAAGCCTTTTTCTTCCTTTACCTCGAGAATAGTTCCTTCCCCTGGCCCTTTTTCATCAATCTCTAATTTTTTTTCCAAATATTTTTGAGCCAATCCAGTAAGGATCATGATGAGTTCAGGGATTCCCTGTCCCGTAAAAGCTGAAACCGGAACGATGGCGATCTGTTTGGTGAAGTCGTTGACCCGATCAAAGCGTTCTGATTGCAGGCCATGTTCGGCTACTTGGGCAACCAATTCATACATTTTCTTCTCAAAATTTCCCTGAATGTTATAGTCAAAAGAATTGATATTATCCAGCAGGAATTTTTTCTGATCATATTTCCAGCCATGCA
>JBBSWK010000024.1:6324-7867 GCA_038046325.1 Nanobdellota archaeon
GCTTTGAGAATTTCGATAGATTCAGTAGTCTGCGGCTTGAACCCTTCGTTGATGTCGACCACTAAAATAGCGATATCCGCTAAGCTTCCGCCGCGTTTTCTGAGCGAGGTGAAAGCAGCATGTCCCGGTGAGTCAATGAACAGTAATCCGGGAATAGTCAACCCTGATTTAATAGCGTTCAGCAAAGAACCGCAGATAGTTTGAATAGTTTTGAGGGGCACAATGCTGCAGCCGATAGCCTGAGTAATTCCGCCTGCTTCCCGAGCGACAACAGCAGTACCTCTAATCCGATCCAGGATGCTGGACTTGCCGTGGTCGACATGCCCAAGTACAGTGACGATAGGTCTTCTGGTTGCCATGTGAAGCAGAGCAGAAGGATTCTTTTTAAATTTACGCTTTGAACCATATAATTTATAAATAATCGCCTTTATGCTAAAAACTGCAATGGAAGAATATCAGCTCCAATGTTTAGACATAAACAAAAAGACTTTGTTAATCAAATGGGCGCAGCATAGGGCGGATTACGTCCGAGGCGATTTTTATGTCAGGGCGATCAAAAGGGGAACTAATTCTGTCGCACATAACAAAGCAAAGGGTCAAAAACACTTCTATACTAATGCTTATACCCTTGCAAAGGCAAGAGACTTTATCCTCACTATTGGCAACCTTAATAGGGTTCATGATTGTATAGGGTTAGCCCTAGAAGATGAACACAGCTATGTAGATTTCGATAATCCTATCCGCTTCAGGACGATGCCTTCTTTGACCATAGGAGCATCTACTACTATCAATGCTTCAGCGATCCGAAGAAGAACCTGGTATGAAGATACTGAAACAATTATATCAGCAATCTGGGGAAAAGAAAAAGTGAAGCCGAAAATAGGGGAATGGAAACTGCCGCAAGAGCTGGCTGAACAAGGTTCTCTAGAATATAAGATCAAAAAATAATGATAAAAAGATTTAAGTTGTAACTTTCTTTTTCTGAGTTCATGTCCATCATAACCGAAGGTTCTTGTAAAATCAAGGTAGAACTTCCTCCGAAAGATGTACATGCCCAGATGGAGGTATTTTATAATCCAGTCATGGCCTCGAACAGGAATATTGCTATCCTACTGTTGAATTCTATCGAGAACGAGAAAATGAACATTGCCTCTCCGCTGGCCGGTTCCGGAATTAGAGAGCTGCGGTTTCTGAAGGAATTGAAACCAGAAAAAGTGCAGAATATTTTTGTGAATGATCTTAAGGAGAATTTTCCGAAAGTATTTGCGGAGAATGTGATGTTAAACAGTTTGACCAAAGAACAAAAAGGAAAACTCAGTATCCATAATGAGGATGCAAATCTCTTTTTACTGAACCAAGTCAAGCATTGTCGTGAAAGTGCGGGAAAGCTCCGCTTCCAAATCCCCGCACTTTGCGACGCCGGAGAAGCAGGAAAAGAGAAAGCCTCAACTGATGCTTTCTGCTTCTCCGCGCGTAAAGAAGGAGAATTCTGCGGTTATTTTGATTACATCGATATCGATCCATTCGGCAGTCCTAATCCTTT
>JBBSWK010000025.1:0-1421 GCA_038046325.1 Nanobdellota archaeon
TTTTGTTCATGTTTTTTCCTCACAAATAATATAATTTTTTACTCAAATAGCTATTTAAATATCTTGTGCACTAATCTTCTCTTCCAGACTATTTGTAACAAAAGCCCTGTGAACAGCATAAGCCAGCCCAGCTCCCAGCCAATACGCAGCTATATCTTTAGGGTCAAAAGTGTCACCCATCAAACCAGTCCATTCGCCAAAGGTAGATAAGGCTCCGGCTGAGAGCGGGGCAATCCAATCAGGTAGTTCTATCCCGTGTTTCTGCTCTTTGTAATGAATGTACATCACAAACAAGGCAGTATAGATCGCTCCTGCCGCGAAATCAGAGCCTTGCCCCATCAGCGGATGCCATGGTAGTTGATGCTCTTGGACTTTATATTGGAGAAATTCGTTGTAGGCGCCTACGGCTCCGGCGGTGAGGGTAGTTGAGCCATTTATAAGATAATTTTTATTAATCATGAGAATTCAACAATTGTATTATTCTACTTACGGGTTTTTAATCGACTTTTTTATTAAAAACGCGAAAAGTGAAAACTATCACTTTTGCGTCCCAATAAAGTAGTTTCTTTATTGTGGAAGTCGGTAGAGTGTGCATAAGCCGCCTTTTGTCAAGCCCAAAACAATCCGAAGATTGTCGATAGCTTGTGAAAGCATTCTACTATGCGTCAAATTTGACTTGCACCGGCCAGTGTTCGCCGTTTCATCGCTCCCATAATCAACGTCAAGGGGTTAACTCATGCGCTTCTCAGCACATTTCGCCATTCAATCATCCTCGATTATGGACGTGTCGTTTCTGAGCCAGTGACACAGGATTTCCCTGTCTTCCTTCTGGAAGTGGCCTTTTTGCGGTGGGCGGACTTTCCTCAACCCTTTTGGCTCACTCCGTTCGCAAAAGGGCTGATCCCAAATGCTTTCAAGTAGGATTTCGCTAAAGCTCAATCCTACGATAAACGGAAGTGATAGGGCCGAAGCTTTCTGCCACTACTACCATTGATTTTGGTATGAGGTGACTTTATAAAGCTTTACTTGGATTTGTAGAGAATGGCGGTTGCAGTCGCAGTGCAAGGCTTAGGATCGTATTCTTGCTTAGAATCAAAAGTGCTTACGGAAATTAATTCGTAGGCATCTGTTTGATGTAGCCTTGCTTGATCTTCTACTCTACGCCGCACTTCTTGTTCAGCACTATTATGAGAATGGTATCCATCGCCTGCCCATACGGTGATTGTTTTGAATCTCTTTCCTTCGTATTTTTCATATTTTTCATCGACCAGGCATTCCAATTCCTCACTAAATTTTATTTTTTTCATTTTATTTACCTCAATAATTGATCAATCCCTGCAATTCCTTCTGATAGCGGTCCCTGCTAAGGTCTCTCATCACCAGGCTTTCATGCCCCAGAGAGTCTCTGCGCAATATCTTCA
>JBBSWK010000026.1:0-2299 GCA_038046325.1 Nanobdellota archaeon
TCCCAACACAATTAATATTGCTTTATTCACATTAACACCTCTTTTAAGATTATCTAGCTAGTGGAAATCCCTTCCCTAAAGGTTAGGAATTTCTTTACTTAATATTTCTTACAAGCGCCATCTTGACAACGGCAAGGGATAGTTTCTACTAAGTGCACTACGCCATCACAATAATGTTCAAGCAAGTTTCCCTCATTGTTGCAAGTATCAACGGCTGTTTTTTTGGGGCCTGCAAAAGATAAATCCTTGTATACTACTGTTCCCTGCTCATAAGGGTTATTTCCGCCATCACTATCCTCACAGCTTCTGGGCAGATTATAAGCAAACGCATTTCCGGTTATTTTCCCATTTAAGGCAACCACCAACACGGCTAATGCCAGTACTCCTAACACAAGTAAAACTTTTTTTTCCAATCTTAACACCTCTTTGAGTATACTATAGAAAGAAGATTTTTAGGGAATATAAATATTTCGGTATCAAATGAGGAAAAAATAACAAGAAAAATAATGTAAATTATGGTACTCTATCTTTTACAAGCGCCATCTTGACAACGGCAAGGAATGTTTTCCTCTAAGTGCACTGTGCCCTCGCAATAATGCTCAAGCAAGTATGCTGAATTAACACAGGTATCGGTTGCTGTTCTTTTTGGTCCAGCAAAAGTAGTATCTTTGTATTCTATCGTTCCTCGCTGGTAAGGATCATTTCCCTTATCGCTGTCTTGGCAGCTGTAGGTTAAATTATACGCAAACGCATTTCCAGTTATTCTTCCGTCTAAAGCGGCTAACAACAAAACCACCCCAAATACGCCCAATACCGCCAAAACTGTTCTACTCATCTTAAACATCTCATTTTTAGAGAAGAAAGTTAAAATCATTAATAAAGATTTTGATTTTAAGAAAAAAGAAAGAAAAACAAAAAGAAAACTTACATCCGCTTCTTCGCTTTCTTCCTGCCTTTTCTGCCTCTGGCCATGGTTGCCCGGCAGACATTTCCCTTGCTGTCGATAAAGTAAAGATAACCAGGAACTTTCTTGACCCCGCACTTAGCGACAACTTCGACTTTTGCCTTTCCTTTTTTACGTCCTGCTCTGCTCATAGGAGCTCTGGCTACGTGACCTTTCTTATCGACAAAGTAAAGATAGCCCTTAACTTTCTTAACACCTGTTTTTGATACCATCTCTGCCATTATATACCCACCTCTTTTGATTTCTTTTTGGCAAAAACCACGAAATATTCGTCGTTTCTAAGAGATAGAGATTTCATCATAGTATTTAAAGCTTTCTTTTCATAACTAAATTTCCGTCGGAAAAACGGGCTTCTCACCACCAAAGATTTATATTCCTCTAAAAAATCATTTTTTCTAAAAAGAGTGTGATTATGAAACCAAATTTGCTGATACTGGGAGCTTCGGGAGGATTAGCCAACGCCGTCCTGCATTCTTTAGTCCACCATAGGCGTCACTTCAATAAACTCGTTCTTCTCGACAAAAACAAAAAAGTGTTGCAAAATCAGTATCTTGACCACGCTAATCTTAGGTACAAGTTCATCCACCAAGAGATAAGGCCGCATCACAAAAAAGAGTTCATCGCCTTGCTTAAAAAATATAAGATACGCATCGTGCTGGATTTGACTGACGCTGAATCGATTCCCTTAATTGAAGCAGCCAATGAAGCTGGAATAGACTATATTAATACGGCTATCAACGATGATATCAAGATTGATTCAGCACTGATGGAAGAGATTTTCGCCAAAAGAAAAAATTGGAATAAGGCTCGCCATATCCTCTGTTCAGGGATGAATCCCGGCAATGTCAACATGTGGGTCAGGCATGGCATCGAGAAATTCGGCAAGCCAAAAGAAGTGACCCATTTCGAATACGACACTTCCATGAGCCGGAAAGCAAAAGCGCTGGTAACCTGGTCCATCCACGAATTCTTAGTCGAAGACATCCGCGACCCTGGCGGCATCGTGCTGGGAAAAGACAAAGTGAAACTGCTCTACCCCAATGCTCTCGCGCATCAAGTCGATATGAAACCTATCCTCAGCCCTATCCTGAAACTGGAAACATACCCTAAAGGCTGCTTAGTATTGCATGAAGAAAACATGAGCATCGGGCATAAATATGATCTCCCCTCCAAATTTATCTATGCCGTCCATCCTAAAACCATGGCCGCGCTCCTGCAGATCTACAAAAAAGAAAAGAACGTCCATACTGCCGACTTGCAGAAAGGAGATAATCTTACCACTATCTTAGACGGCTCCGACAACATTGGGGTCATGCTAAAGTACAAAAACAAGAA
>JBBSWK010000027.1:0-1806 GCA_038046325.1 Nanobdellota archaeon
AAAGAAACCAATTTTAAGTCGATTATTTTTTTGCGCTGAAATTCTTTGAATTTTCCCCAGACGAATGCTCGAGTCAATTCGCGGGCGCGGTCAGATCTAAAGTTGAAGAAAATAACTGAGTCGTGTTCCTCTACGATGCATTTGTTGGTTAATATAATTGGCTTAACAAATTCGTCTGTTTCTCCTTTTGCGTAGGCATGCTTCAATGCTCTGATGGGATCAGTTATTCCTTTTCTTCCGATGCAATCAACTATGCATTCATACGCCTTGTGCTCGCGCTTCCAGCGATTATCACGATCCATGGCATAAAATCTGCCCATCATGGTGGCAATCTGGCCTACACCGAGCTGTTTTATTTTCTGCTGCAATTGTTTGAGATATTTTTCTGCAGACTTTGGTGCAGTATCTCTACCGTCGAGAAAAAGGTGTAAATAAACTTCTTGGAGATGATGATGTTTTGCTAATTCCAGGAGCGCAAACAAATGATCAAGATGGGAATGCACTCCGGCATCGCTTAACAGGCCCAGCAGATGTAATTTAGTTTTATTTTTTTTAGAATGATGTATTGCTTCCAGTAAAGCTTTGTTTTTGAAAAAAGAATTATTCTTAATCGCGTTGTTGATGCGCATCAGATCTGTGTCTATGATTCTTCCTGCGCCTAGAGTTAAATGACCAACTTCAGAATTGCCTATGAATCCGGGAGGAAGACCTACTTCTTTTCCTGCAGCCTGAAGAAAAGTATGCGGATATTTTTTCCAAAGTTTATTGAGAACAGGAGTCTTAGCTTCAGCTATAGCATTTCCTCTTTTTTCTTTCCTATATCCCCAGCCATCAAGGATGAGGAGCAGCACTTTTTGCATAAGCTTAGAATTATTTTTAGGTAGATAAAGGTTACTGAACAGTTTAGAATCTTTTTGCGACATCAAGCAATGTTCTATAGACGTACCAAGTAGCTTCCGGATATTTCTGTTTTAATTCCTTAGTAACATAACCTAAATTAAAAATTTCATTTAAGGCTATTCCAACTGCTGGACTTCTATTTCTTCCTCGAGCGCAATGAACTAATAAAGTCTCTTTATCCAGTCCCCGATCCTTAAAATCAGTCAATATGCGTTGAGCGATTTCTTGATCAAATAATTTTCCTGAGCCAAAATCAGGAGTTCTGTCATCAAAATAATATTCAACAATGGTATACAAATTAGATTTTTGTAATGGATAACGTAGAGAAAAGGGCTTGCTATCAAACTTTGGGTTAGGTGGTGATTCTATCCTAATAGCGTACGTAGGATTAGTGGGGAGATAATCCATCGCTTCAAACAAATTCATGATCAAGATCTTCATTCGAACAAAAAATTAATCTTGATTTATATTTGTTACTCTTGCTTGATTAATATCAGAGAGCTCCACAAAATGTTTATAAATAAGCACCGTTTCAAGTTTAAAGTTACGCACTTCCACAAAGTGCGGGAAAGCGTAGCTTCGTAATCCCCGCACTTTGGGACATAAAAGGGCGATGCTCGTCCTTTTAATGAATACTCAAATGGTGAAATATTTATGGTAAAACAAGTCGTTGAAACAATGGTTGAAGGCGGAAAAGCTACTGCTGCTCCACCCTTAGGTCCTGCTCTAGGTCCGACTGGACTGAATATTGGTCAGGTAGTAATGGAAATTAACAAGAAAACTGCTGACCTGAAAGGAATGCAGGTACCAGTAAAAGTTATAGTTGATACTGATACAAAGACATTTACAATTGAAATCGGTACTCCTCCGGCCTCTGCTTTGATTAAAAAAGAAGCAGGTATTGAA
>JBBSWK010000027.1:1816-2036 GCA_038046325.1 Nanobdellota archaeon
TAAGATAGCGAAAACCAAACAAGATTCTTTATTAGGCGCTACCATGAAAGCAAAAGTTCGCGAAATTGTGGGTACTTGTCAATCTATGGGAATCTTGGTTGAAGGTATGACTGTTCCCGAAGCACTTCAAGCTATCGCTGAAGGTAAATTTGACAAAGAAATTGCTTCAGGGAAGACTGAACTTACCGAAGAAGAAAAACGCGAGCAGCAAGCAGAGAAG
>JBBSWK010000028.1:0-5762 GCA_038046325.1 Nanobdellota archaeon
AAATCTTTAAATACTCCTCTTTTCTCATAAACAGAATGGCCTTCGACATCCTGTCCATGATCCTTATCGTGGTAGGTTTATGTTTATTCGAAACTGTCAGCGGTATAGACAATGCCGTTATCAACGCAGAAGTTCTCCGCACCATGTCGCAGAAGGCCAGACGCTGGTTCTTGATCTGGGGATTGTTGATAGCAGTATTCATCGTAAGAGGTTTATTGCCCTGGTTAATTATCTGGTTTACCAATCCATCACTAGGATTTATTGGCTCATTGACGGCAACGTTCAGTTCTGATCCTGCAGTGATTGAAGCAATTGAACAATCTGCGCCATTACTTTTAGCAGGAGGAGGAACATTTCTCATACTGCTCTTCTTCCACTGGCTCTTTATGGAACCGAAAGTATATGGGTTACATATTGAGAAATTCTTCCATAAACATGCAATTTGGTTCTTTGCAGCCGCTTCGATAATACTTTCTTCAATCGTATGGTTTACTTTACAACAAAATCCTTTTATGGCTTTTGCCGCAGTTCTTGGTTCGACTGCCTTTTTTATCACCCATGGCTTTAAGGAAAATGCAGAAAAAGTGGAGCATGAAATGCTGCATAAAAAAGAAGGTTTAAGTGAAATCAGCAAGATCATGTATCTGGAAGTGATTGATGCTACCTTTTCTGTAGATGCAGTATTGGGGGCGTTTGCTTTCACACTTTCAATCCCCTTAATACTTCTGGGAAACGGCTTAGGCGCATTAGTGGTACGAAAATTGACCACCAGCAATATTGAGCGCATCAAGAAATATAAATACCTAAAAAACGGGGCGATGTACTCGGTGCTGTTTTTAGGTACAATTATGCTGGCGGAAAGTTTTGGGATGCATATTCCGGTATTGGTTTCTCCACTGATCACCGCACTGGTGTTAGCGTATTTCTTTTATCGCTCGGTTAAAGAGATTGATGCAGAACCGGTAAAAGTGGTTTGAACAAGATAAGCTATTCCATAAAGTTTATTAAAAAAAACTTTTAATTTAAAAATATGAGCTTAGATGAAGTATTTGGTTGTATTTTGTTTGCTAATGCCAATTCAGGAGATTATTCACCGGAAAATCTAGAAGGTGTCGAACGGACTCTTGGTTTAGGTCAAGGAAAATTAGAATGCCATAGTGTGGTCACAAAAGATCCTCGCGATTTGAAGAGTGAGGTACAGAAAGTTCAGGAGCAAGGAAATTTTCCAGATCTAGTAGGAATTATTGGTGGCGATGGGTCGGTTATGGAAGTAATAACTGCAATTGAAAATACTTGGTCGCGTCAGCCAGCATATTATCTCGTATTTCCTGATTCTGGCGGCACTATGAAAACCGCCCATAATTACCTTAGTGCAGGAAAATCTTCACAAGAAATAGCAAAATATGTAGCAAAAGCAGTGAGTTTAAACGAACCATTACGATATAAGACCATGCCTGTTATAGATGTTACTGTTGATGGCATACAAAATAAACGATGCCAAACTGTGGGGTTTGGAATCGTACCAAATTTACTACTTTTATATGAAGGGATGACTGTTGAGCGATGCCTTGATTTAGAAAGAGAATTGCAACAGGGTAAGCCCGGTGAATATCATGAAATTGCTAAAAAATTTACTAAAGACTTACGCAAGCCAAACAGGCTATCTGCACTGAAGATAGGAGCAAGTACTTTTAGAAACATTTTTCATGGTCACAACTCGTGGGAACAATATTTCTTTTCCCGCGGCCTAGATGTAGAAATTGTGATTGATGATGAGGAAGTAGAAACATTTCTACCAGAGCGATATCAACAAAAATTACCTACTGGTATTTATGCTGCTTCCTTTGGTCAAGTTAATATTGGTCTGCCTAAAAAACTTACCCTCCTGCCACAAGCAGACCAGGATCCGGAAAAAATACCGGCAGTTTTCACGTATGGATCAGCGAGGCAAACTGCCTTGCAAGTTCTTAAAACAGTAGTCGGTTGGAATATGGATCATGCTTCCTATCTGCGCTTTACTAAAATGACTTTACATTCAGATAAAGCTATAGCCTGCAATGTTAACGGAGACGCAGTGTATGGCAAATACTTTGCAATTAGATCGGCAGGAGAACGTAAGTTTATTGTAGGGTAGTGTACAATTCTCGAGCTCTTTCCTTATCCACAGCATAAATAGCTTGCAGAAACTTCTTTCCTAATTCAATACTTTCCTTGCATTCAGAATTGCAGGGAAAATGCGATAGAATAACGAGATCCTGTTCACGTTTGGAAAGATTAGTGTACGGATTTTTTGATGGTCTTTCTAAATTGGTATGTTGCGAAGTAAAACTCTTGCAAAAATAATTCACACAGCATTGAGGATAGCCGAGCACCATCCCCAAATCTTTATGATTTTGCACCAGCTCATAATAACTAGCCAGCCAGGCTTTCTGTTCGTCTTTCGAAATATACACAAAATACATTCCCGGACGTGGATCTTGTTCAGGAATGCGGATACCCTTGTTAGAATACACGCCCTCATCCGCAAAAAGAACTTTGAAGGTAGATTTAACGAGATAGAGATTATTTTTTTGGCAGAATTGCTCAACTTGATGTAGTTCAGAATCAAAAAAGCCTTGGCGCACCACTTCCTTAGCGTTCTGGAGGAGCAATACCATCTCCTGGGCTTTGATTTTAGAGCCTAAGATAAGCGATAATTGCTTGAACATGGATGTTAGAGGGACTAGGTATATATATTAATTTCTCCAGTTCCCTAATCTTTTTATAGCGATACTGATCCTGAAGAAAAAGATGGAATTAGAACCTATACAACAACGCTTTGAACTGGCCTTAGAAGAATTTGAACAGAAATCGGCGAAAATCGGCCTTCCACAAAAAAATATCAAGTGTAATGATTATGGTGTCTTTATCAACTTTCACGGTGTGGAGGTCAACTACAGCCTTTATTCTTTAGAACATGAGCTAGAAGACTATCTTTCACAGCAAGCAGAGCAACATGAGCGATACAAGCGCTTATTGCAGGACCACAAATCACAGACAAAAAAAAAATTGAAGCGCATGAACAGTTCCGTAGCTGCTCTGGTGCAGCGTTTTTCCAAACCATCTAAGAAAGAGTTGGAATCTCTGATTGGGTTAATGATGGCCAAAGTAGCTTTCGATAAAGTCATAAAAGAAGGAGCATTGCTGGGCAGATTTTTTTTTGAGGAAATTGTTTCCGACTATACCAAGGCAGAATTTGATGAGCAACGGAAAAAAGTAGTGAACGTGACGGGCATCATCTATGAAAATGCCAAGGAATTAGAAGCGATAGATATAGATAGTTTACAATATTTTAGAAACAAAGAATTATTGTGGTATGGTGCAAAAGGTTAAATCCTGTGCAATCAGTTGATCATAAATTTCCTCAGCATCCTTTCCTTGTTCTAGCAATTGATGCACAAAAGTAAAAGAAACATTATGCAATCCATTTTCCGCCGGACATTCGGTAATTATAGCATCTCCTAAATGAGCAATATCGTGTTCCTGAATTATCTTCATCCACAGCAATGAAAAAGCATAGGCTTTGCTCTCTTCATCATGCGGATTGGGCAAGGTTTTAGTCAAAACATGACCCAATTCATGGCCGATAGTGAGCATGACTCTTCCCAAAGTGTCGTTGAGAATGAAAATTTCTGAAAGCAACCCTCCCTGGCCACGGTTGAGAGAAAAGCCGATCGTATTTGGTGATGGCGCGATTTTCCTGAATTCCTCTTGATTAAGAATACTCATCTTGATATGGTTTGGAAAAGGTTGACTGAAGATTTTTTCAAAAGCCTCTTCGACAAATTCACGCACCTCTTCTGCTTTACCTACAAAAATTCCTTCTTTTCCCGGTTTTAGGAAATTATCGGGAACAAAATGGTATTCTGGTTGAACGGTAAGAAACTGATATTTCTCTTGATGGGTGGAGTAAGGCAATGAAAGTGGTGCTCTTTCTATTGCAGAATACGAAAATAGTACATCACGGGAAGGAATGAACATGCCGTCATTATATGAAGAAGGATTTGCTACGATAGAATAAAATGGCTGGGGTGAAGAGTTGTAAGCAGAAGTATAACGAGAAGTATTGCTGGCGATATATTCTAATCCGCTATGCTGAGACGTATGATACATACTTTTATTGTTAAAGAGTTTGTTCAATTTAAATCTTTAGAAAAAAGTCCTAAAAGTGCAGGAAAACGCTAAGGCGTTTTTTTATCCCTAGCACTTTGGGATGCCGGAAAAGTCGTTGCTTTTCCGTGCATGGGACAAAAAAGTCAGTTAAGAATGATATCTGCTCTTGATCCTGATACTAGATTTCTTTCTTTTTGCATGTCGACTAATGCCTCAAGAGCTGCTTCCCGTATCTTCCGAGCACTAGAGTCTTTAAGTTGGGCAAAATGAAGAGGTGGAGAGAAAATATTGCAAACATTTTCCATAACATAGAGAACCCCTTCTTTTTCAGTCAAGGCAGATTGATTTATTGCAGCAGCTAGATATGCTGGTTCTAGAAGATGCGCATAATTCAAACGGATAATAAACCAACTCCGTAACCCTTTCTCTTGAAGCTCTTTGTTATTTATAGCATCATGATACCATTCTGGCTTTGTTGCTTTTTTACCCTGGCTGATGTAAAGGGGAGCAGGTACCGTAAAATAATGAGCCTGCAAGTACTGCTGCCCATCTCTTTCTTCAACAACCAAATCGCCTGATGCTGATAAAGTTTTAATTTTTTGCGAATCGCCTTTTAAGAGAGAAAAAAGTACTTGATCCTCAAGTTTAGCAACAAGCGGTGAAAAGTGCACATCAAGAGGAGAATGTTTCGATGTAGGCCCCATATGCTGTTCTATTGTCTTCTGTAAGTACGATGCTACCTCAATGATTGTGGGTTTACTATATCTGCTCAAAACCAGAAAGCCTCGACGTAAGACATTAGCATCAAAATTGCTCATATCGATATGGTCGGTAGTCATAAAATCTGTAGAATATACCTCGCAATCAAAGACATTCTTAAACTCTGGCAACATTAATGGAGGATTTTGAAGCATATCTTCTCAAGAAAAATCTAATTATATAAAAACTACCTATAGAAACTATTTACCTACTCCACCAACACTTTGCTTTCCTTAGTAGTCATGATTCCATCAGCCAGGGTGCAGGTCATGGGTTTGTCAAAAGTCCATGAAAATGATTCTCCAGGTTTTAAGAAACCGCTGCGGACTTCCCGACATTCACGCACACCAATGATCATGGCCTTGTTGATAGTGCCATGTCTGGTATTCTTCCACACCACCGTATCGCCAGCTTTAATATGTAATTTATCCGGGCTGAAGCCATCTGCAGTCATTTTAACAGCGTGAGTGGTGCTTTCAGGTTCTTCTTCAACTTCTACTACCGTGCTACCGGTTAAACCAGAATTTTCCTCAGCTTCAGGTTGTTCTTTTTCTACAGATGGTTCAGAAGCAGTTTCTACTGCTTCAGCCGCTTTTTCTGTACCAATTCCATCCAGAGAAGCAGTAAGATTTCCACAACCAGAGATAAAAGCAACTATGAGTACCGTAAACAACAAGATAGCAAACGTCTTTTTGTTCATAATGACTGATAGAATGTAGATATCCTATAAAAAGATTTTGGTCACTACTTTCAAATACTAAAGACCACAATCTTTATATATAAGTGCCTATTTTAAAGTAGTAAACATCTATCACCTCTTTTTCCCCAGCCAGCCTTTCGGGGCTGGCCAG
>JBBSWK010000029.1:0-4490 GCA_038046325.1 Nanobdellota archaeon
CCACTGGTGTTCAAGACGCGTAAGCGTCCACCAGTGGTGGGCACTCGCGGTTGACGATAATTTTCCCAGCGAAAATTGTTATCACCTTCTCTTCTTTTGCTTTCTTGTATTTTCAAAGAAGCATCTAAAACTTTCTTTGCAGTTCTTTCCTGAAAATCAGCCCAGGAAGTTGCGGTTTGGTATTCCTGCATCATCCACTTGAACAGTTTTGCTTCTTCGTAGCTAAGATTATTTAAGCCATATTTAGTTTTATCATGCAGTTTGTATACGCCGATGTTGTAAGCCATTTTATTGATGTTCCTGTTCTCTTTTTCTGCTGTTCCAGAATCCATGCAAAACTTCTTTCACAACCGGTATAAAGGAGAAGATAATAATTCCAATGATCACCCAGTTGAAATGTTCTTTCACCAAAGGGATGTTTCCAAAAAAATAACCACCTAAGATAAACAAAGCACACCAGGCTAAGGCCCCTATTATGTTATAAAAAGCGAAGGTAAGCAGATTCATTGTTCCAATCCCGGCTACAAACGGGGCAAAGGTCCTGACAATGGGGATAAAACGAGCCGCAATAATGGTTTTCTTTCCGTGCTTCTCGTAAAATTTTTCCGTATGAACTAAGTACTCCTTATTGAAAAAGATAGATTTTTCTTTTTTGAAAATTTTAGGACCTATATATTTTCCAACGTTAAAGTTAATATAGTCACCTAAAACTGCAGCAATGAAGATGATCAAGAAAACCAGAGCGATATTCAAGGAACCGATAGCTGCAAAAGCTCCGGCCGTGAAGAGAAGCGAATCTCCGGGAAGAAAAGGAGTGAATATTAATCCGGTCTCGCAGAAAATAACTAAAAATAAGATAGCATAAGTCCAAAGATCGTAGGTTTCAATTATTGTCTTTAGATGAATATCTAAATGAAGGATAATATCAACAAAAGTAAGGAAAAAGGTTTCTAAAACGCCCATACGTTCCATTATTTAGCTTTACTTGATAAAGTTTGCTCTTTCTTAGCCATAAAATATATAATCTTAGAAGTTTCTGATGTGGTTATGAAACCTTTCCATAAGTTTTTTGACCATACTGCAGATGTTTTGTTTGTAGCCAGAGCAGATACGCTGCCGGAATTGTTCCGGGAATGCGCTTTGGCAACTGAAGAGACCATGGTGGATGTTTCTAAGGTTAAAGCGAAAGAGAAAGTGAAGATTTTGGCGGAAAGCAAGGATATAGAAGGCCTGCTCCATGACTTTCTTGAAGAGCTAGTATTCTTTAAGGATTACAAGCAATTATTATTCAGCAAGTTTGATATCGAAATCTTAGAAAAGAAAGGCGGTTACAGCTTGACAAGTTACGCTTATGGAGAAAAATTAGATGTTGCCCGGCATGACCCTCGCGTTGATGTGAAAGCGGTAACCCGGCACGAGTTTGAAGTGGTAAGGGATAAGCAGAGCTGGAAAGCAAAAGTATTGTTGGATATTTGAGAAAGCTTTATGTTGCTATTGCATGTATGAGTGCTACAAGGATTGAAGCGGAGACTAAAGCATAATCTACCTTTTTCGCTCCCTGCTTACTTATCTTTCTACGGAAGATTTTACGAACTGCAAATTGAAGAAAATGTTCTTTTTTGCTTAGTCCATGTACTTTTTTTTGCATTTTAGAAAGCAGGCAATCGTGAAAAATAAAAAACTGTATTCGGTGTAAAGTAATGATAAGTAAAACGATGGAAAGGGGAAGAAAAAGTCCCATCAACACTCCGAAAATGATGGCTGCCATGTGCAGCCAAAATAGAAAGTCGATAAAGATTTTTGCCATGTTTGGAGTAATGTTTTTATCTTTAAAAAGGTAATGAAAAGTTTTTTATATTCTTTCACAAATCTCTCTTTATGAAAAAATTGCCGATATATATTGGAATTTTGGTTCTTTTTGTAGTTGGAGTGTATGTATATTTTACCGCTACCAATATTACCCTGGAAGTACAGGAAGCATCGCCTCTACAAATAAAAGACAACATGGGCACGATGACTGCTGCGGAAAAAGAACAGTTTGAGAAAGAAGTTGTTCAGGCTAAAGAAAAGGTAATGGTTATGGATGATCAAATGGCGGGAGGGGCAGCTCTCTTAGCTCAGGGTGAATTCAAGCCGCGCGCGCATGACGTTGCTGGAAAGGCGCTGTTGATTCAATCGGGCGATTCAAAAGTTCTTAGATTTGAAGATTTTGAAACCAGCAACGGACCTGATCTGCACATCTGGCTTGCTTCTTCGTTAGGGGATGAAGATTATGTGGACTTAGGGCCTATTAAGGCGACAAAAGGCAATGTCAATTATGACGTTCCAGCTGAGGTAGATATCACTAAGTACAATAAAGTCTTAGTCTGGTGTGTTCCGTTTAGGGTTTTATTTAGTTATGCGGAATTGATGTAGTCAAATAATACTATCATCAAGCTCAGCCAAAAAAATCCTAAGGCAAATCCGCCGAGTACATCGCTGAGCCAATGTACATTAAGATAGATCCTGCTGAATCCGACCAAGATGATCAGAAGGGCGTTGATAGCGATGAAACTGTATCGTATGATTTTGTTCCTGATCTGATCCTTAAAAAAATAGATTAGCAAAGAGAAAAAGACCATAGCGATCATGGAATGCCCGCTGGGGAAGCTGTAGCCGGAAACATGGCTCAGCGTGGGTGCGGGCCGCGGTCTTTGGATAAGATGCTTTATGACCCATTCCAGCATGGTCGCTCCGACTAAGCTGCAAGCCAATAATGCGGGAGAAAGATATTTTTTCTGGTAAAGAAAGAAGATTATCAGCATTGAAGATATGATCAGCAGGGGCAGGGTGCTGACAATATTGGTGATAAAAACCATAATCTTGTCCAGCAAAGGAGCCCAGAGCTGGCTGATCTTCGATTGCACTAAATTATCAACAGGAATTATTCTGTTGCTGATGACTAAAATGCTGATCAGGCAGAAGGATAGGAAAGAAGCAATGCTGAAAAAGTATACTGTATGCGGAGGGGCAATGCTCTTTTTTCCCATAGTTACTTTCATAGCAACAATATGTAATGATAAGCTTTTTAACATTTCGTTATTTACTTCTTAGCATGCCTACCTTATTTTCCCTCGCAGAGGATATCCGTAAATGTACCGCTTGCCCATTATGGAAAGGCACTACTTTAGCGGTTCCCGGTGAAGGGCCAAGAGATGCTAAGATAATGGTCATCGGGGAAGCGCCTGGGGAAGAGGAAGACCGGCAGGGACAGCCTTTTGTCGGCCGATCCGGGAAATTTTTGGATAAGATGCTAAAAGTGGCCGGTTTAGATAGGACAACCGTGTTTATCACTAACACGGTGAAGCATCATCCGCCTTTGAACAGAGCTCCTAGAGCTAGTGAGATAAAAATCTGTAAAGAGTTGTGGCTGGATACGCAGATTGAAACTCTCAGACCAAAATTGATAATCTTATTAGGTGGTGTTGCACTGAAAACCTTAACTAAGAAGACTTCGGTAGAACAATTGCATGGGAAGGTTCTACAAAAAGAGGGCCAGAACTATTTTGTGACTTTCCATCCCTCTGCTGCCTTACGGTTTCCGGGAAATCGAAAAAAGATGGAAGAGGATTTCAAGAAGCTGAAGAGGATTTTAGAGAAATTATGACCAAAACTTATAAATAAAGTTTGAATTGATTCTAAAATGGCCTTTCCAGAAGAACAATATAAATTCATAAATATTATTGCTCCTCATTTGTCTTGCTATGCTGAGTTGATGGAACAGTTAAGAGTAAATAAAGAAAATAGAGAAATAGAATTTCTTTTTCGAAGAATGGGACATAAGCAGAAATTTCAGTTTGAAGCAGTTATTGCTCATCCCAGAACATTTAACCCTAAATGGGAAAAGGTGGTTTTCAAAACCAGAATAGTGGCGTATAATCCTCTCTCCTCAGTAAAATACGATTTTAAGTCTAAACCTTTTAGTGGTCTTGATTCTTTCAAAATACTTGAGGATTATGGCTCTTATGCCGATGCATACTGTAATAGCTTAGGTTTGGAAAGAAAGATGATGGTAGTAACAGGAAGTTTCCCTGATACATATCATCTCCAAGGCTGGTTACAAGGACCAGTACGAAATGCTTTGCTAGGGCATGATTACTTGCGTGATCATCTTGGAAGGGGAATCGGAATTACCGGCATGCTTTCCTATAAGTAAACTCTTATTTTTGATATTCGTCTTTCTGGTAAGAATTTCTTTTTTGAGAGTATAGATCAACTGTAAAAGAGGTTGCGGAATTGTACAATCCTAATTTTGAAGCAAGGTCATATGTTCCTGTTCTTGCGTAGGCAGTATTTGAAGGCTCAAAGTTAACTGATTTGCTTATGCATTTATCACAGACTTCTTGGTTAGAAGGCTCCAGACATTTACGGCACTTATTTGTTCCTTCTCGCAGGCGTAAAGTGAGATAATCTTCTAGCTTCGGAGTTGCTGAATAAGCATGATTAGCTTG
>JBBSWK010000030.1:0-2946 GCA_038046325.1 Nanobdellota archaeon
TTTACAAAGTTCCTCGCGGAGATGATCCTGCCTACGTCGCGGAAATTATCAAGGTCTGTAAGAAAGAAAAAATTGATCTTCTATTTCCTGGTGCAGACGGCGAAATCATGGCTCTTTCTCAACATAAGGAATTGATAGAGAAAGAAACGGGAACAAGGGTAGCAGTTTCACCTTTTGCAGGAGTTACAATATGTGATGATAAATATCTGGCTTATGCTTATTTTGCCAAACATAATTTTAAGACTGTGCCGACCTTTCTTTTGGAAGAAGCAGTTGCAAAGGCAAAAGCAGGAACATTAGCTTTTCCCTTGTTCATCAAGCCTCGTATAGGCACTGGATCAAGACATACGCATGTAGCGCATAATGTAGAAGAGTTACAGGAGAAAGCAAGCCTAGTGCCTATACCTATCGTTCAACCCTATTTAGGCGCCTGGAAAGAGTTTAGCGTTGATGTGGCTGCCGATTTTAATGGCAAAGTCTTAGGTGTAGTTCCTAGGACACGCGAAGAAGTGAGATACGGAGCAGCGTATCGGGGAGTTACGGTTAAGGATCCGCTCTTGATTACCATGGCCAAAGAAATAGTGGAACATCTTGGTTTGATAGGCCCTATTAACGTGCAAATTTTCAAAAATCTGCAGACCGAAGAAGCATTGCTCTTTGAGATAAATCCACGCATTGGTGCTACTCATGCCCATACTATCGCTAGTGGGTTAAATACGCCGCATTTGATGTTAAAGTTGTTTAATGGGCAACAACTTGAGCCTAGACTAGGCGACTTTAAGGATAAATTGTGGATGTACCGGCACTGGGATGAAGTGTATGTAGAAGAAAACGGACAGCGCTTACCGCGAAATTATAAATTATTATGAGCATGAAAATCATCTTTGATTTTGATGGTACGCTCTTAGAGGTGAGTGAACGGTATTACGCTGTGTTTTGTGAAAGTTGTGCTGTGATAGGTGTGCTTCCTCTTTCTAAAACGGTGTATCTCTCTCTTAAAAAAAAAGGGAAAAAAGATTCTCAGATTTTAGACGAGGAATATCATGTATCTTCGGAAGTTGTTGCTAAATTTAAGAAACATCGGTATTCAATTTTAGAAGAGAGTCGATATCTAGATCTGGATGTATTGCCTACGCCAGTACCATCGCTGCTGAAGAATTTGCGAGACAAAAAACATGAATTGATTCTACTCTCTTTGCGGGATAATATTACTGCCAGTTTGGCGCAGTTGAAGAAGCTAGGAATTGCCGATTTTTTTTCTACTGTTATTTTTACTGGTCCAGGAAAAACTGGACAGAGCCATGCGCAGAGGAAATATCAGTGTTTAAGAGAACACTTTCCTTCGCAGGATTTTTCGGAGGGATATTATATCGGAGATACGACCATAGATATTGAAACTTCCTCTCAACTGGGCACAAAAATGATTTTTGTAGACTGGGGCTTAGATGAAGCAGGAAAAGCGAAAGAAGTAGATTTGGTGGTACACAGTTTTGAGGAATTGAGGAAGATTTTAGGGGGATAGCTATGGCTGTACAAAATCCGCAAGTATTTTTGCCTAAGTAATTCACAAACCTTTTAAACAAATCACTAAATACACCAGCATGGCACTCATATCTTTCTTACTCTCATTGCCGGGATGGCTGCAAGTATTGGTAGTTCTAACCTTAATTATTTTCTTCGCAGGAATCCGTATCGTCAGACCTACAGAAAGAGCAGTAATTGAACGCTTAGGAAAATACAAAAAGTTCTGTAAACCGGGATTCCAATGGATTATTCCAGTTATTGACAGGATGTTTAAGCTCAATATCACTGAACAGATGGTTGATGCTGAGCCGCAGGAAATAATCACTAATGACAATCTTAATGCCAGAGTTGATGCCCAAGTTTATTTTCGAGTTAAGCCCGATGAAACTAATGTTGCTGCCGCTTTGTACAATGTCCATGAGTTTGAAGTGCAAATTGTGAATTTGGCCAGAACGACGCTGAGAAACATTATCGGAACGTTAACTCTGAAATCCGCTAACAGTGAGAGGGATAAAATTAACCAGGAACTAATGCAGACTTTAAAGAAGGAAACGCACAATTGGGGTCTCGAAGTAGTCCGAACTGAATTAAAGGAAATTGATCCTCCAAAAGATGTTCAGGACACTATGAACAAGGTTGTAAAAGCAGAAAATGAAAAAATTGCGGCGAAAGATTTTGCTACCGCTAAAGAAACGGAAGCTGATGGAGTCCGAAGAGCAAAGATCAAGGAAGCAGAAGGTACAAGACAAGCAAAAATCTTGGAAGCACAGGGACAGGCAGAAGCAATCAAGCTGGTAAACGAGTCTGCGGACAAGCATTTTGTGGGAAACGCTCAATTATTGAAAAAACTGGAGACGGTGGAAAATTCTTTACAACGAAATGCAAAAATAGTCATTCCCGCTAATACTGAGTTAGTAAATGTTATCGGTGAAATGTCGGGAGTTATGCCTCTAAAAGATAAAAGAAATAAGTAATTTAACAATTATTTACTTTCTTCTTAACCTGCTCAACATATCCAGCATAACTCATCACCGGAATTGTATGTGCTTTGGCAAAGGATAAGAACGTTTCCACAATAGATGCGGTAGGATCGTGATCCTTATCACTGTATATAAACGGATGTAAATTAGGCGCATACATCATGCCTTTACCATGCGCTTTCACTAATTCTTCCCGGTAATATGCACATGCTTCTTTGACGCCATTATATGGGGAAATATTTTTCAAGAGGATGTGAGTATCATGCCAGCCATGGGTAGGAACTTCGGATAGGCCATTTTCGTGCAAGTAATGTTCTCTCGGCTTTCCTTCTTCTTCCAATAACGCAGGGGGATGATCTCCTTTTCCGACTAAGTCTGAAGAGACAAAGCGTATACCGTTTTTTTTAAGAATATCCAGAACTGCCGGCTCTCCTTGAAGTCC
>JBBSWK010000031.1:0-6615 GCA_038046325.1 Nanobdellota archaeon
GCAGCCCGTGGATAGGTCTTTGCAGTAAGGTTTAGAATTTCTTTTATTTCCTGCTTACAAATTTCTTCCATCCCTGGATTGATAAGGGCAATTATGTTCATGGTTGTACTGGTTCTGAAGATTTTCCTTCTTCCTCATCCTCAACCACAATCTTAGCGGCAGCAGCGAGTGAATCATTTTCTTCAAGGCGCATTATTCTCACACCTTGAGTAGCCCTGCCAATCACAGAAATATCTGAACATTTTACCCTAATGCCATTCCCTTGTTTGGAAACGAGCATAATCTCTTCTTTCCCATCTACTAGCATCACTGCCTTTACGGGACCATTTTTGTCAGTTATCTTAATATTGGTCACTCCTTTACCGCCGCGGTTACATAAGCGGTATTCGGAAACCGGAGTGCGTTTTCCATATCCTTTTTCGGTAAGAGTTAAAATATTCATTCCTTCTTCAGCAGCAAGCATGCCTATCACTTCATCCTCTGCATCAAGGCGAATACCTCGAACTCCACCTGCTGCCCTGCCCATAGAACGAACGTCTTGTTCATTGAAGCGGTTAGCAGAGCCTTCTTTGGTAGCCAATATAATCTCTTGATCTCCGGTAGTGTACTTGACACCTACTAAGGTATCTCCTTCATCAAGTCCTATAGCTCGGATGCCGCCTTTTCGTGGTCGTGAGAATTCCTGCAGCTCAGTTTTCTTTACCGTACCATCTTTAGTAGCCATAAATAAGTATCCTTCTTTGAAGTCGCGGACAGGAATGATAGCCGTCACTTTTTCATCGTTAGCTTTTTCAATCAAGTTAGCGATATGCTGTCCCTTGGCCTGTCGGCTGGCTTCGGGAACGTGATACACTTTCAACCAATAGACCTGGCCTTTGTCGGTGAAAAATAGCATATAGGCATGGGTAGAAGTGACATATAATCTTTCGACAAAGTCTTCTTCTTTCATGCTAGCTGCAATGACTCCTTTACCGCCGCGCTTCTGTGTCTTGTAGGTATAGATCGGCAGGCGTTTGACATACCCAGAATTAGTCATGGTCACGACTACTGTTTCTTCTTTGATCAATTCTTCCATGTCTACGTCGGCATAATCGCCCTGCACTACTCGGGAACGGCGTTCATCACCATAAGTAGTTTTGATTTCTTCCAATTCTTCTTTGATCAATTCGTAGACTTTCTGTTCTGAACCAAGGACTTCTTGGTAAAAGGCAATCTTCACCAACAGTTCAGCATGCTCAGTGCGGATTTTTTCCTGTTCTAAAGATGCCAGCTTCTGCAACCGCAAATCTAAGATAGCATTGGCCTGTTCAAGGCTTAAGGAATAGGTTGAAGTTAAGAAATTACGTGCATCATCTACGGTGCGAGATTTCTTAATTCCGGCAACTACTTCATCAACATTATTTAAAGCAACTAACAAACCTTCTAATATGTGCACGCGCTGCTGCGCTTGTTCTAAATCGTATTGGGTTCTTTTGACGATAACATCTTTACGATGCATTAAGTGATGTTGAAGCAATTCTTTCAATCCTAAGGTTTTAGGCTCTCCATGTACTAAGGCAAGAAGGTTAATACCGAATGAAGATGTTAGTCTGCTGTATTGGTGCAGTTGGTTTAATACAACGTTGGCATCAGCATCTTTCTTCAAGCTGATGACTATTCGAATTCCATCGCGATCAGATTCGTCGTTAATATCTCTTATCCCTGGAACTTTTTTATCACGCACTAATTCGGCAATCTGCTCAATCAACTCTGATTTATTGACTTGATAAGGAATTTCTTTAACAATTATTTTGTCGCCTTCCAATTCCGTGACTGCCTTAATGGTGACCTTTCCGCGGCCTTTTTCATAAGCATGTAGTAACTCTCCTCCACAGAGGAGCTCCCCACCTGTCGGGAAATCTGGGGCAGGGATTATTTCCATCAGCTGCTGGGTATTTATATCTGGATTGCTGATTAGAGTGATAAGAGCAGCGCAGACTTCTTTCAAGTTGTGCGGTGGTACATTGGTAGCCATGCCTACGGCAATACCAGAAGAACCGTTGACTAATAAGTTTGGAATACGGCTAGGTAAAACCTGCGGCTCTTTCAAAGAACCATCAAAGTTATCTTTGAATTCGACCGTATTTTTCTCGATATCCTTGAGCATCTCTTCCGCCAGCTTGTTGAGTTTGGCTTCGGTATACCTCATGGCTGCGGCATTATCCCCGTCAATGCTTCCAAAGTTCCCCTGGCCTTTGATCAATGGATAGCGTAAGGAAAAGTCTTGAGCCATACGAACGAGAGAGTCATAGACGGCGGTATCACCATGGGGATGGTATTTACCTAACACTTCTCCCACTATACGGGCACATTTCTTAAACGGTTTATTGTGAAACATGCCCATGTCGTACATGGCATAGAGGATGCGCCGGTGGACTGGTTTTAAGCCGTCTCTGACATCTGGCAAGGCACGGCCTACAATTACCGACATAGCGTAATTTACATACGCTTCCTTCATCTCCTCTTCAATCACCCGAGGGATGATTTTAGTGCCGTTTTCGTTAGGAATTTCCGCTTCAGTAGGGGTCATTTTTCAAGTAGATTGATTTTGTGCTTTATCGACGACAAAATACAAGAAATTTGAGAGATTGGACCTTTATAAAGATTGTGGTGAAAAATTGTTATTCTTTTCTATCTAAAAAATGAGAAAATCACTTCTGTTTCAGGTCTCCCATCGCCTTCCCAATCTCATCCTTCCCTTCTAACTCTTTTCCTTGTAATTCATTCAGCCGTTCCACTTCATCTGCTTCTTTATCGACATCTTCAGCTTCTTTCAACACTTCAGCCGGAACTTGTTTCAGGAAGGCCTGTTTTGCTTCTTCGCTAGGAAGATCAAAGTATTCAAAGAATTTCTTGGTCAACTTAACCTTAAAAGTACGGCCGTGTTTTTCCTTGGCCACAAATCCCATTTCTTCCAGTTGTTTCATGTGATCGTAGGCCTTGGCATTACGCAATTTTACTACTTCTGACTGTACCACTGGATAGCGCCAAGCGATAACTGCTAAAGTTTCCATCAATGGTCTTTCCAGTTCCGTATTTGATACAAGGCTGCTGACTAAAGGAACATACTGATCGCGGACAGTCAATTTCCAGCCGTTCTCTTTTTTGACAATTTGCAAAGAATTATCCATTTGCGCATATTTGGTAGTAAGAACTTGGATGACTTCTTCTACTTGTTTTATATCTAAAGAACAAAGGCTAGCGATACGTTCAGAAGTTATTTCTTTTCCAACCGCAAACAATACTGCTTCAATTCTTTTTAGATTCTGGTCCATTTTCTATCTCTGCCTCTTTAAGGAAATAAATGCCTTCTTTGAGGTCTATCTTTCCTTCGTCAATCATCTTATCAAGGTAATCTTCCAATATATTTATGTTCATCCCGGTTAATTTGCTTAGCTGTTCAGAACTAAGATTGTGATCTCGTAATAAGAGAGTGATATAATTGTTTAGCAGTCTGGCTAAACTTTGATTAGTCAGCTGATTTTCTATCTTCATCTGTTTAGCAAGCATATCTACACCGTGCAGTTTTGCCTGCATATCGTTGAGGAATGAAGAGACTACTAAACTGTCTAGCTGCAATTCTTCCGGTTCGATAATTTCAATCAAGGAAGGCATGTAATCAAAACAGAAGTCGATTATTTCAGTGACTCCGGGAGTCTTTATTTCCAGCTCAGCGAAAGCCATCCATAATTCACTTTCCTCGTGCTGCTTCAGTTCGGCTAAGTCTTCCTTAAGCACTTGGTAGTTTGTATTTTCTTTCAGTTTCTTGAGGTATCCTTTGAGAGTGGAATCTACATGTTCTTTTGGCTTTCCTAAGACCTCTACTACTGCCCGAAAAAGGATCTTTTTAGTCATAAGGCTTAGAAAGTTAAAGGATTTTTAAGTGTTTCCCAGAACCTTTTACAAAAAGGTTCATCAAAAGTAACGCTTCGCGTAAGGATTAAATACCTTTTTCCCAGTAATTTATAAACAATTTGAAAAATTAATCAGAATTTTTCTTCAAAATTAAAATCAAACTAAGTAGTCCAAAGGCAACAAAAAGCACCCAGGAGACCAGGTTTTTAGACTTTTCAGAAACTGATTCGTACACCACCATTCCACTGTAACCAGGAATTTCTGTTCTTGGTGCTTTTGCTACGGTCAATGATGGTTGAGTATCGCCAGATTGGGACAACAAGGATAAGCTTTGGTTGGCAGTTTTTGTTTGTTTTTTTGTTTCTTCTGTTTTGGCTGACTTTTCTTTTGGAGGTTCATCTTTTTTAAGGGTCTCTTTTTCCGGACAGATTTTTGAATTGATACCAGTGATTTCAAATTCTTTTTCTTCCTGTAATCCTAATCCTTCCACGATTAGCTGGACATCTCCTTCTTTTATTTTCTGATTACAATTTGGCTCAATGAAAATAGGAAGAGTAAACTTATAAGAAGTATCTTTATTTTTCAGATGCACTTTGGTTTTTTCGCTGATAACTTTCCCGTTTTTCTCAGCCCAGACGGAAACAGAATATTTGCCAGTTGCACCCTTATATATCTCAAGCTCTACCTCAACAGTTTTGCCAAAGGAAACCATTTCAGGAGAAATTTTGATAATGTTTATGGTTGAATTAACTGCTGATGCTGTTGAAGAAGATTCTTCAGGTGAGCTTTTTTCTGAAGTGTTGATAATTGTCAATTCATCGTTGGTGACAATAAACATCTCTTGTACAGCATTATTGGAAAGATCAAGATCATTGCAGCTTGGATATGCTGCTGCTTTCAAAAATAAGACGCGATCCTGTTCTTTGATGTTTGTCTTCCAGGATTTTTCATTAGTGTTAGTGGTATTGATTTTGGGTCTGACTTGATTTCCAAATAGATCTTCGATCCAGTATTCGATCACAAAAGGAAATGATTTATCGTTAAGTTCCGGTTTAAATTCGATGGATTGACCGCTTTCATAAAAGATGCTTTCGTTTGTTTTGAGTTGTAAGCTTATGTCGCAGGAAACTTCAGAAGTGCTGATGACTTCAAATTCAGTGCAGGAAGGAGGAGAAGAGTAATTACCAATTACACTAGAATTGATGATTGCTCCGCATAAACTATACATTCCAATTTCCGTTGGACTAAATTTGCCGGTACCTGCAGAGCTGGTGCAGCCTATCTCTTTGCTGAAGAAATCTTCTTTGACTAAGGAATTGTTTTTAGTGAGGGTATATAAAACGGTAACTGTATCCTTAGGAGAGCAGGGTTTTTTGCCGGTTATTTCTAGCTTGAACAAAGAGGTGTATTCAGTATTGGAATAAAGAATTTTATCTACATTTGCAGTTAAGGTTATCGCTTTGGTTTGGTTCTCCGGATCTTGCGCTGAAACCAATATACTGCAAAGGCAAAGAAATAGGAACCCAATGACTACTAATTTCCCCATAAAAAGCCGGTTTTACTGCTTCTTATATAGATTCGTGAACTTAAAAAGATATGATGGAGTTACTATTGGCCAATACTAAACAAACTTTTTAAACGTACTTCTACTTAGAAGCAGTATGGGATGGTTATTTGGACGCAAGAAAGTAGTACCTAAGGTGCCCTTTCCACAAGGAAAACTGCTTGATGAAAAGGCGCTGCAATTTCCATCCATGGGGTCTTCTGAAAGAGTGATTGAACCAGATAAAGTAAAAGAGGCAGTTGGATTTTCTAAACCTATGGCTTTCCCCGATGAAGAAGAAATGAATATACCCATGGATGAAGAGCTGCCTGAAACACCCATGCCCAGCTTTCCTTCTCCGGAAAGATATGCTTCTCCCGCACCAGCATCTTCAGGAATGATGCCTAAGCATGAACTGTACGTCAAAGTTGAAGTGTATCAACGCATGTTGGGAGAATTGGATGAATTGCGGCGTGGATTTTTAGATTTGCAGCAGATCAGTAAAAACATTGATGAATCCGAATACAATGAAGAGAATAATTTCAACAAGCTGCGTCGGGGAATGAAAAACCTGCATGATAATTTGCTTCAAGCTGATAAAATACTCTTTAAATCGCAAGGTGATTGAATATGACAGATAAAATGCCCGTTTTTATTAAAATAGAAGAATATGAACAGGTTTTAGAGTTAGTAAAAATGATCCGCAAGAAGCTGGAAGATGCCAAGGCAACAGTTATGAAGGTCAACGATCTGAAGAACGAAGAAGACCATCAGTTGGAAATGTGGCATAATGCGCTTGCTGAAGTAGAAAAGAAGATTGATTTCATCGATCAGTCATTAAACGAACCAGAGGAATTCTGAAGATATGAAGAAGAAAAAGTCCACTCCGATGAAAGCCCGCAGCAAGCCTAGTTCAAGGCCCATGCCGATGGAATCAAAGGATAAAGGGCTTAATTTGATGGTCCAAGTGAGTGACCCAAAAAATGTACGTAAAGATTTATTAGAGGCGTTACGAGAGATTATCATTTTCATGCAGGGATACGAAGCATTCAAGAAGATCCAAGAAGAAAAGGTTGCTGTTTTTGAGCAACTAAAGGATGATATTAAAGGACTGAATAATTTGGTTGATTCTAAATTACGAAGGCTTCTGCCGAAAGGAAAGTTAGCAGGGATGGTAA
>JBBSWK010000032.1:0-1871 GCA_038046325.1 Nanobdellota archaeon
TTAGAGTTAGGATAGTTATGTAAGCGTTGCGCGGTTAAAAGAAAGGCAATAGCAGTTTTTCCTAAACCGGTAGGAAGAACTACTAGGGTATTGTGTCTGGCTGCGGTTCCCAGAATAGTTTGCTGGTATAGCCGGGGGGTGAAATTGCGGAGCATGGTAGTTTAGAATGAGCTTAATTTAAAAATGTAAGCCGAGGTTGCAAGAAATGCGGAAAATAGCACATTTCTGGTGTCCGGTGGGTATGAAAACTCCGGAATATTTGCTGATATAAAAGAGATATATCTATTTTAGAATATCTTATTTCTCTATCGGCTTATTCAAGAATTTCTTTTGACACTGCTCACAGTAGGTAGCTCTGGTTTTCTTACGATCCACTAAAAACCTTTTCTTGCAAAAGGGGCAATATTTGACCAGTTGATAATTCATTATTTCCTCCTGATATCTGTGCATTATTCAATGTCGAAGAAGATTCGCTGCTACATAATCTACTTACTAACCTGAAAAGGGGTTTTCCTTTATAAAATAGACCACTAGAATGGTTATTTTAGAAAATAGAAGTAAATCGTTTAAAATAAATTTACTGTTCCCGCTGCTTCACATCTAACTGAAAATTATATTCGATGTTTCTGAAACGATCTTCATCTTCTGGACAAATAAGAGTCAAACAGTATCCTTCTTTATCACGCCGGCCGGTACGGCCAATCCGATGGATGTAAAACTCTGGTTTGGTGGGAACATCGTAGTTGATTACTGCATCGACTTTTTCAATGTGAATACCTCTGGCAGCCACATCGCTGCTCACCAGGATATGAACTTTTCCATCTTTGAAGAGGTTCAAGGTATTAAACCGCTCATCTTGGGTAAGATCGCTGTTCAGTTCCCGGGCACGATAGTTCTGTTCTGACAAAAAGCGAGTGATTTCTGCGGTCTTATCCTTGCGGTTGCAAAAAATCATAATACGTTTAAATTTATGTTGCTGCAGAAAACGGAGCAGTACTTCTTTCTTTTCCGAGATAGGGCATAAAATTGTTTCCTGCACAATATTTTTGGGGATCAACTCTCCTATCTTCAATAGTTCGTAATCATCCAATTCTGTTTCAATGAATTGCTTGACTTTTTCATTGATAGTAGCCGAAGAAAAGATGATTTGGGCATCTCTGCTAACGCGTTGTTTTAGATACACGCACTCGTCAAAAAAGCCGTGATCAAACATCTGGTCGCTTTCGTCATAGACCAAATATTTAACATCGCCAACTTTGATTCTTTTAGCATTGATATGCTGGATCAGCCTTCCGGGTGTTCCTACCATGACATGATTCTTTTTGTTGATAGTGATTGAATCGCCGGCTATTTCCCGGCCGCCGTAGAGCATGCCTACTTTGATTCCCAGCGGCTGGCAAACTCTGGTCATCTCTTTCCCGACCTGGATGCATAATTCTCTAGTGGGGACTAAAACCACCATCTGGATGCCTAATCTCTTATTGATTCTACCGATAAATCCGAGAAGATAGGCCAAGGTTTTCCCGCTGCCGGTCCTTGAAGTAAAAACAATATTCTTGCCCTGTAAGGCTAATGGGATTATTTTTTCCTGGACTTCTGATGCTTCTTTAAAGTTCAACTTAGAAAGAATGTCTACTATTTCCTTTTTCATGCCTAAATCGGCAAATTTTCCCATGCTACCTGAAAAGAAGAGATTTATTATAAATCTGGTTGTTTTTATCGACGAACTCTCTAATTAATCTACTCCGCTTCTACTTCTTTCAACAACCCTGATTCGCCGCAGAAGAAAAACATATTAGTGACATGGGGCATCAACCGTTTGATCCTCAGCAGTTGTTTCTTGGCCTTGGTGATTCGGTAACTGCATTTCA
>JBBSWK010000033.1:0-5309 GCA_038046325.1 Nanobdellota archaeon
TTCTTTTCAAGAACTTTTCCGCATCGGTGATGAGCTTGTCTAATTCCGTTCCGGTCAATTCTTTTTTGTCGCCGTGTTCGATTTTCTTACGGATATCTACGTTGTTGCGTAGAATCTTGACGTATTCTGCTTCCAGCATTTTCTCTTTTTTGACAAAGATCTCTTCCAGTACGTCCGGAGTTTCTCTCGGCGTAGGTGGAGGCAGCCCATACAACATGATCGCTGCCTGCGAAGGAGTTAAGATCGCGTAATACGTATCTTCCATGCCCATCTCTTTCAAGCGCCCTTTCACTCGGCTGATGCTCTGCTCTCCGGTGCTCATGAACAGATCGATCGCTTCTCTGCTCGGCTTGATTCTGCCCATTCTCAGCAGCTGCTTCCAGGGCATGAAAATGCCGCGGTCGTAGAAAGGAACACCATCCCGCAATAAGGTGAAGATGATAGGATTTGCTTCTTTCAACGATTCCCAGAAGTCAGTCAAGATATACACTTGGATGTTCAACTTGTTTTTGATACCGGTAATCTCTCCGGCTTCCGCGCCCATGCCGATGATGATCGCGCGTAACTTGTCCTTCAATTCGATCCTGCTCATCTTCTTGACGTCCGTATCATCAATGACGATCCAGACATCGATATCTGAAGTAGGTGTCGCTTTTCCTTGGGTCAAAGAACCAGCTAGGACGTAACTGAGAATGTATTTCTCAAACTTCTTGATGACCATGCTTTTGTGAATCTCTGCGATCTTAATCGCGGCCAGCATACCAGTGTCGTGTAATGGAGCGCTCATGGAAATAAGCCGGTTTAAATCATACTTAGCATCATAACAATTTTGCCAGATATCGGTCAAGAGAGCGCACTGCGGAGTGATATCCTTATCTACTTCTTCCCCGATCTGCTTTACCGCGGATGAGAATTTGTTGAACAGCTCATCCTTGGTCATCTTTTGTGAGGTGGTGTCATCAACTACCACCATAACATTGATTTTATTTTCGTCTCCCTCTTTTTTTTCTGCTTTTTGCTCTCCTTCTTTAGCTTCCCCTTCTTTTTGCGGTTTTTCAGGCGGCAGAAGAGTAATACCTACGATATAATCTCCAAATTTATCCAGAACTTTATCCTTAAACTTGTCTAATTTATCTTTGATTGCCTTGAGCTTCTTTTCCATTTCCGGAGGAGTGGCCGGCATGTTTGGCGGTAACGGTAAACCTTGCTCCACTGTTTTTATTTCCGTAGCTTGTTTTGACTTTTTAGCCATAGTGATTTTCCTCCTGAGACAACTATGATAGTGATTTTAACCTATATTTTAAAAGCTTATATTTATATCTTTCCCAAGTGAGACGTTTTAGTCAGGAAATATGAAGCAGGGAAATCTTTAAATATTCTGTTAGGGTTACTAGAAGCATGGCTGGAAAAGAGGTAAAAAAGAAACCGTCGATAGAGGAGATTATTTCTGGTTATCAAAAGTTTCATCATAAAGCAGGCAAAGAGTTTAAGGATCGAATTAAAAAATTCGAAGAATTTCACGATCCTGAAAACATTCATGCTCAGCAGTTTGCTCATCATGCTCATTATACTGTTTTCGGTAAGCCTGGTAAAGAAAAAGAATATCCGGGAGCATATAACGAAGCTTATAAAAGATTAGATAAACATCTTGAAGATGATGCTGATAAATTAGAAGATGAAGATAAATTAGCAGAAATTTTAGATACCTATGCTGATACCTTCCTACAGAAAGCCATGGGCAGTAGCTTTAAGAAAACGATAGAGCATGCTCAGAAAGAAGGCAAGTTAAATAAAAAAGAACTACGGGAATTAAAAGGACAGCTGATGGGCCAGTTTCACTTTGATGATAAAGGAAATCCGCAAAACATTTTAAGTGATTTATACATTAAACAGTTAAAAGGAAAGAAGAAGCTTGAGCTTGTTGAGGAATTAAGAGGCTTGTCTGAGAAAGTAAAGAAAAGCTATACCATATATATGCATACTAAGGCTTTAGAAGGCATACTCTCCGAAGATGATCGGCTCGATATGGCTAAATATATTACACCTATTTTTGAGGAACGAGGATTTAAGCACAAAAAACCCCACATTATGCGTAGCGTAGAGGAACAACAAGGTCATTATGGAGCATTGCTTTCTGGCAATCCGGAAAATCAATTGCAACAAGCTGGATACAAGGCAACAAAATATCAGAAAAAAGAAAAAGATAAAAAATAAAAAAATTTATTCCAACTCTATCTGCTCAAGTTCTTCTAAGCCCAAGTCAGTTTCTTCGGCTAAGGAATCAATCTCATCCAATTCCTCTAATCCGCTGTCTACAACTTGGTCGGAAGAATCTGCAACTGGAGCTTCTGGCTGAGCAGCTTTACAGCCGCTGATTACTACCACTGCTACTAACAGCAGCAACAATGACATTCGCGCGATTTTCATTCTTGCTCACCTTTATGCTGTTGCTTCCGCACTGGCATTAGTTTCTACGGAAGGGCTGGTTTCAGCATCTTCGTTATCAGATTCTTCTTCAACTTCTCCATCGTCAGAATCATTTGCAGTTCCTGACTCTTCTTCGCCAGTACCTTCCCCAGAGTCTTCGGTTTCGTTCTCTTCAGATTCCTCTTCAGCAGCTTCTTCTGTTTCATTCTCACTTTCGTCTTCAGTTTCTTCTTCCAAGCCTTCTTTTACTTGCTTGTATTCGTGAAGGAATTCCCGTAAGATCTTCTTCAATTCTTTCAGGTCTTCTCGAACTTCATGCTGCGCTTCTCGCAAATTGCGGTTAAACTGGTCGAAATCTTCTGCCGTCTTTGCTTCCATCCATTTCTGCTTGGCAATTTCGTAATCTTGCTTTAGTTCTTCAACCTTAGCATCAAATTCAGCCAGGATTGCTTCCAATTCAGAGACATCTGCGCCTGTTTCTGCTAGTGCATCAATGCGTGCTTGCATGCTGGCATGAAGCTCAGCTTGCTTTCCAACTAAGACCTGCAGCTTAGCGTTTACTAATAAGCCAACTAATCTTCGCTGCAATTGGTGTACTTTCTGGTTTAATTCCTTTAAGTCTTTGATCGCAGCTCTGATCTCTTCCTGGGAAGTTTCGTTGGTGAAGCTGTCGATCTTTGCTTTCTGCGCATTTAACTCTGCTTCTAAATCAGCGATTAATGCTAAAGCAGATTCTTTCTCTTCTTCAGACAAGTCTTCCATTTTTTCAACAGTTTTGGTCAGCTTCTCTAAAGAGCGTTCTACTACCTGCACTGATTTTTGCAGGTGATTCTTTACACCTATGCGCAATTCTAGTTTTAAAGCAGCGCAATCTTCAGTTTCAGCATCACAACGCTTTGCTTTTTTATCCAATTCTAACACCTTCTCGCGGTGTTCGCGTTGTTTTTCTTTTGCTTCATGGAAGCGTTCCTTTGCGTCTTCCAAGTGTTCTCGAGCTTTCTTCAAGTCAACCTTTAATTCTCTCTTGACTTTGGTTACATTTTTCAAACCATCTCTGGTTTTGGTTTTACTTTTCACTTCTTCTTTTACTTCTCCATCCTTTTTCTCTCTTTTAACTTCAACTTCTTCTTCTGTCTCAGAATCATTTCCTTCAGCCTTTACTTTAGTCTTTGATTCTGTTTTTACTTCTACATCCGCTGCGTCTGATTCAACTTCAGCTTCTGCATCTAATTCTACCTCTACCATATTTTTTCCTTCATCCGCTAATCCTGCTGGCAAGACGCTTAAGATAAACAAGCTCAGCACCAGCATGGCGCTCAATTTTTGTTTGAATGATGTCATGTTCTGACCTCCGTTTGTTTTTGTTGAGGACTTTCTGGGCTAACTTCTTTTTAAACATACTTTTGAGAATACTTTACCTGAAACTTTACCAAGCTTTAGGAAGGTTTATCAAAGTTAAAAGTTATTTTAAGCCACTTCTTTCCCGATATCTTTTTATATTATTCTGGAATATATACTTAATCATGAAGCGTAAATTGTACCCAATACTCCTAACCCTACTTCTCATCCCATTAGTCTCTGCCGCTACCCTCAAAGGCAGCATCTATGATGAAAATCTGGATCTAGCTAAAGATGTTTTAATAGAAATCAATACTATTCCCCAGCAAAAATATCTTGCTAAAGCCGGCAGTTATTCCTTTGATCTCCCAGTAGGAAAATACGCTCTTACTGCCAAGAATGATCAGTATGTGGTTACCGAAGAGATAGAAATTCTTTCTGCTACCGGGGAGTATGTCCTTGACTTATTTCTCTTGCCAGATTTCGTAGAAGAAGATGAATTATGGCAGGAAACCCAGCAGGATCTTCCTCTAGGAACAGAAGAAAACATCGTACCTCTCTGGTCATGGATTATTGCCGGAATCATCTTTGCAGCTTTATTAGGCCGCATTATGTACACCAGGAAGAAATACGGCTCTCTGTGGAAATTCCGAAAAAGAATCAAAGCAGAAAGCCAAAAAACCCTTGAACAGCATAAAGAAGAACTGGCCAAAGAGCCAGGATACGTGGAGCAAGCCTTGGAAATTATCAAAAAGCAGGATGGCCGGATCAGCCAAAAGGAGCTGCGTAAAGAAATGATGTACCTTTCTGAAGCGAAAGTGAGCTTAATCGTTACTGAGCTGGAACATAAAGAAAAAATAGAAAAGATTAAAAAAGGGCGTGGAAATGTTCTTATTCTGAAGTCATAGTTAAGAGGTTTTTAGGTGTAGGTTTATGTGTTTATGGATTGAAGAATGGCAAAATATGCAAAACCTACGGTAAGTCGAGATACTATAGCAACCTATTTGATAGAAATAGGAGATTATCCCCCCTTAAGTCGTGAGCAAGAAACTGATTTAGCTAAACGGATTGAAGAAAGGGGGAACAAAATCCTATGGGCTGTTTTCAAAGATGATCCTGTTTTTCTGGTTGATTATTTTGTAGGAAAAGTTTCTAAGAAAAAGTCAGAAGACCGAGAAGTAGTACAAGCTCTTTTTGCCAGCAAGAGGAAAATCTCTGAAGAAGATTTCTATGCGCGGGTGGAAACGCTTCGTAATACCGTATCTTTCACCAGTACCTATAAAACAATAGTAGAAACCTATCGGCAAAAACTGGATCAGGAGCAAGAACAGGCCTTCTACTGCTCAGGCTCTGATAGGAAGAATTACCGAGCATCTAAAACTTCCCCACAGAAACGTCAGGAATTAGAAAAGCTTGTCTCTGCCTGGGAAGAGCCTCGGGACTTGTTAGCGAAACACAATTTACGCTTTGTTATTTCCATAGCCAAGAAATTTGCCAGCAGAGGTAAAATGAGCTTGCTCGATTGTATCCAGGAAGGAAACGAA
>JBBSWK010000034.1:0-2554 GCA_038046325.1 Nanobdellota archaeon
ACCAGGATGAAGGGGATTTGGATCAAATGCAATAAAGTTGGGGTCTGTATGGCGCAACGTGTCAATAATACTTCGCCTTAAATTAATATCTATTGGGAATGCATGGTAACCCTCTCCATCCGTTTTCATTACGGTACCACCTCCATCCACAATTAACAGGTTGGGCTTACCCAAATATTCAGAAGAAATGATCCTTGGATAATCTACTCCCAGTATTCCCTTAAGTCTTCTAAAATTTCTCCCTGTTGCAAGAGTTGTAGCAATCCCATTTTCCCTAATCCTATCAAATCCTTCGATTACCTCGGGAACAGTCTTTTCGCCCAACGCTACAACCCCATCTAAGTCGCTAACGAGTAGCCTTTCCTTCATATTTTTATTTGTATAAATCTAATAGAAATCTTTTCAGCTCATTGAATATTTTTTTGTGGCCTAAAGTGTAGCAATGTAACCCGTCTTCGTAAAGCAACTTTTTGTAATCTTCTTTAATAAACATATCAAATATATTGAGATAGGGCACATTATTATCTTTACAAATTGCTTCCGTTTCTCCAGTATATACTATAAGATCTTTCATCAAGTAGTAAGATGACGTTTGCATTAAAGGCATTGTTAAGACATCGTTAATTGGATATGCGCTAACAAATACTAAATTTTTATCTTTAGAAATTGATTTTCCTTTCTTAATTAATCCGACTACGTTGTTTTTAAAGTCATTGATAGAAGTATTATTAGACGAATGTACGGATCCTTTTCTTGAGGCATCGTTAGATCCTAGTGAAAATATGATTAAATCTGGATTTCTAACTTTAGCTTCCGGTATCAGCCTAGTTAGCATACCGTTTGTATTATCTCCGCTAATCCCCAAATTAAAAACTGCATTGTAGTTTGGCTCCTGCATCTCATGCCACGCCTTCAGCCTACCTATAAATCCTCCTCCAGAGGGATCAATTCTACCGAAAACTGAACTTGCACCAATTGCTATAATTCTTTTGGGTAACATACTTATTTTAGGTGTTTTAGAAGAACCTAATCTATTTATAAACTTTTACCTTGCTACGCAGCAAGTCTTTCCATTGCCTGAACGAATTCTGGTTTAAGTCTGATTTGACCATACACTCCTAGGTCGTAATCAACTTCGGGGGATTGAAGAATGGCCTTTCTTCTTGGATCGGCTGCCGCAAAATTCCACTGATTAGAGTATTTACCATCACAAGTAGCAGTGCCGATGCGTCTTCGAGTATGGCTTGGTCCAGCAATGTCTTCCTCAAGAACAAATTTAAATGGAGCGAAAGGCTTGCCGTTTGGATACTTTTCCGGATCATCATAAAAGCTACCATCTTTTTTGACAACAGGCCTAAAGTTATTTGGGTCAAGAGTCCACGTATCACCACTAACCTGAGCTGGTATATTGCGCTTTGAATTTTTTATTATTGATCCCGCTGCCAATAAAGCATCCACATACATTTGTTCTGTTAGTCCCAAATTAACACCATCTGGAGTTACCGGCTCTATTGTTTGGAAACCATATCTCAAAAGAGGATTAACTAAGTTTTGTCTATCAGTTTTACTTAAAATGTGTTTCTGTATGACAGTATCTGATCCTCTGATTTCTAGCTCTTCAAACCAACCTTGCATATCCTCAATATTATCAAGTGTGTCGACTTGTCTTAACCTAACATTCATCCCCTCGTTATCGGCAAATAAACCATTCTGTGCGTGTGCCCACGCAATATGCTTGTGATGGGTTTTAGTAAATTGAAAAACATGGTCACAACGGTCTTGAGGGTCTGTAATCAACTCTAATTCTTCCCTTAACGTTCGAAAGGAATCTTTTAAATACCTTCTAACAGCTAAAGTGTTATCAGCAATCTTGCTGGGAAGATATATGTCTGGTGGAGCAACAGGGCCTTCCAATCTCCCCTCTAATTCATCCACAAGTTTATAAGCTGAGTTAGCTGTTCTTCCTTGCTCTGCAAAATAATTATTTAGCGCAACAACCCTATGCTCAGTGTAGCATGCTTCAATTACGCCTTTTAATAAATTATGCCCGTAAGCAGCCTCTATTCCTACAGAGCCCACGTTGCCATTATCAACATAAGGTCTAGCAGCAAGTACTTCATGCATAATCTTTGTATCTTTTATTTACCCTATATATAGAAATACTTTATAGCAAGTCAATAGATTATTCGCTTGACTTTTTTCCTGACGCCAACCTGACAAAGGAAACTAAAATATCGAAGCGATCTACTCTTAAATTTTAAGGATTTTTAAGAAGTCATGAGGTGAAACTATTTTCAAGTCGGCAATTTTTGGATGACCATTTAATTCCAACAAATCTCTATTGCCAGTCACTAAATAGTTTGCGTCTCCTCCGATTGCGCAAGCAAGCAGTTTGTTATCTTTGGGGTCTCTTGAAGAAATAGATAGATATTGTTCGGATATTGATATCTTTTTTTCTGCACCTATCTCTAGATTTTCTATGAGCTCCTTCATTCTTTGGGGGAATAATCAATATTTATTTATTAGTCTTTGTCTTTTGGTGACATCCAGGATT
>JBBSWK010000035.1:0-7255 GCA_038046325.1 Nanobdellota archaeon
ACCTATAACTCCATGATAGTCATCATAATGATAATTTTGGGTATTTACTGTACCAAGCAAATCTAACTGCGGGTCTATCAGTGCTAAGAGTTCGCTATTTATGTATTGAGCTTTTCTTTTGATGGTAGAATCACGGTATAAATCTGCTGCGGCTACGAATACGGTATCGTCTATACCGACTCTTCCGCTAAGATGGTGGTGGGCCCACGTCCAATCATCATTATTTGCAGTTTGAGTTACTACGATGTCTCCTTGCAAATCTTTTGCGATACAGCTTAGATATTCTGAACTGTAATCTCCTCCTGAACGGTGAACCCAAATATAATCAGCTGCTCTTATTCTTCCTAGGTAGAGTAAATTGTCCTTTCGTTCTGCCTCAAATTCTGCTGGATTAATTATTTTCATTGTAAAAGCCTCCAATTTATAAAAGTGGTCTTATTTGAGCCAAACGCTTTAAAAGAGTTATGAAACTATATATTCAAAACTATACATTCAAATCAATGAAAAGCTAACCGCTCCCGCCATAGCTGCATACGATCCAATGACTAATACTTTAATGAGCGTTGCTATATCAGGGGGCAAACTAGCAAATAACCATAAAGCTAGTAATTCGATCACTAATGAAATTACGTACAAGAAGACTAATTTCTTCCACACCAAGACGAAGCCATGCTTCTGCACATATTGTTTTTCATTCTTGTAGATCAACAGCCAGGAGATGCCGATAATAAAGATAAGAATACCGATAATATTCCACCATTGTAACTTTTGAGCAAGCGAATCTAAATTAAGAATACTTCTGCCGATACCTACACCTAAGAATGCACCAGCTACGCCTTTGATCAATTCCAGAAGATGCTTGCGTTTAAACTCAAAACGGCCTATCTTGAAGAGAACTTTCTCAATCTTTTTTTCTTCGGCCAGAATTTTGTTTTCTTTTTGCTCAATTCTCTTTTCCTGCTGGAGCAGTTTTTCTTCGTTCTTTCTGATCTCGCGAAGTTCCTGCTCAACTTTACTTACTTTCTTCTTTTTAGGCATAATCCCAGAAATAATTTTTATTCTTTTAAACCTTCCTGTTCTTCTTTCTCCTGCAGATGCCGCTTCCATTTCAGGATAGTATAATTAACCGGATTCTTTATTCTTGAACAAAAACTATCCGGCTTGCAGATGCCGATTCCCTTATAATATGCATCATTGCTGCAGTTGGGCGGCAATTTATCTCCGGCTTTGAAGCCGTGCAGCTGTCCTTTGATATAGACTTCTCGTAATGGCTCTGAGTTTTTAGCGTTCCATTTCTTAAGATACGCATCAATCTCTTCCTTGCCCCAGCCGATCTTGCCCAGATAATTCATGAGGATGAACACACCGCGCTTTTTCCCATCTCCGATTCCCTGCAATAAAAGTTTCATACAAGGAGGGAAGAATTCTTCTTTGATGGCGCTGGTGACTTTGAATTCGTCATAGTCTTTCTTTTGGTATTCTTTCTCTTCTTCCAGCTTTACGTCAAAATCCAGTGCTTGCATTAACAATTGCCGGGCACTTTCTCCGCTAACTTCACGATCTAAGAAAGTGAACATAGGAGTTAAGATGGAATCAGGCTTAGCCATCTCTTTCTGGAATTCCATCACTTTTTCTGGATCGATGGGCAAACTTACTAAGCCTGATTTTTCGTGCAGACTGTAAGGCATGCGATATAGGTGACGTGAGGAAATTAAGACCGTGTCGATTTCTAAAAAATGGTCAACATTTAACTTAGCTATTTTATCTCCATACTCATTTGCTTCATACCTGGTAACCTCTTCTTGAGATAGATTTACTTTTTCTTTAATGTTAGCAATATCGCCTCTTTCAAATTCTAGAATTTTTTTTCCTAGCTCTGTTTTAATATTTTCTTTGATGTAATACGCAATTCGTTTCGCTGCATCAGGGAATAAGTCTTTGGTTTCAATCTCTCCTACCTTTTTTGGAAAAGCTTCAAAAGGCACACCAATATGAAAACCTTTGTTGCCGCTAAACTTACAGGAGATGTCTTTTACTCCACAATTATTTAGAAATTGAATTATCAAATGGGCAGCGATCTTGCTGTAATCGACAAATTTACAGTCGATATCTAATACTAGATCCCAGCCAACCCGTAATTGGTCCAGATCTTTTTTGGATTTGTTGCTCTCTAATTCTAGGGGGTTGTCCCATATTTCTTCACTGGCGTGGAAGGAAGTAACACCACGCAGAGAAAGTTCGAGAATCTCTTTAGGGTAACTGAGGATGTCTGGCCGTTTGCCGAAGGAATCATTGTAGCGTACGCCTATTTCCTTGTTCTTGGCGTGAGCGATGATAGCATCCTGGATATCTTTTCTCTTGTAGAAACGTACGCAAATACCTTTGTCAAGCATAAAGATTCAGAAATGAGGAAGTTTAAATGATTTTTGGAGAATTAAGGCGGAATTGGGCCATTAATTCCTAGGCCTTTTCTATTCGTTGGAGGAGTTACTTTTTCAATACCACAATAAATATTCTCGGTAACATTAAAATAATTATTTTCAATTTTTGGATTAATTCTCTTCATTGCCTGTTTCTTCTCTTGTTCATTTTCAATACGTGCGCAAAAATAATAAAAATCGCCTAAAGAGCCTTTGAATATCCCACTCGTTTCTCTTTTTTTTCCTTTTATAATTGGATTTAAGTCCATATCAATCATCTCTCTTATTTGCGGGGTGGGTAATTCTCTTTCAGGTATGGGTAAATAATTATAATTTTGAAGTGTCTGAGGTTTTTCATCACAAGAAGAGTAACTAATTACTCCTATTGACCCTAAAATTAATCCAGTGGAAATTAGCTTTCTCATATCTTCCTAGAATTCAGCAACTTCTTTCCTAAACGCTTCTGCTTTCTTCTTGATGCTAGCCAATGCATCCTTCAAGGCTTTGCGCGGCTCAACACCTTTGGTTTCGATGAGAAATTGAGGAACACCAGTTAAAGGGTGATCTACTCTATAGGAAGCGGTAACCACACCTTTAGTATTAAGCAGTTCATCTTTTAACAGATTGCAGAAGGTATGTGTTTCACCTTTCAGCTCAAATACCAGCTTGGTTTTGGTTTCTTCTAAGACTGTGAATTCCATGGTAGCATCAGATTTTGCAAGTTTGTTTATAAAAGTTTTGGTTAAGTTTTGGTATATGAATTTTATAGGTAAACTCTAAAAGCTGGACCTATTTTAGAAAAATCATGTGGCAGCAAAAAGTAATCTATGAAGGAGCTCCCTCCGGTTTGTTTCAATATGAAGTATTTCTCGGTTTTATGAAAGGGAAAGGCCTGCATATCCCCTACGAGAATACGCCGTTACGGAAGACAGAATTGTATGTGATAGAGCCTGCTACGACCCTTACCTACAGAGCCTGGAAACGGGTGATTCCCCGAAGGATGGATATCTGGGAAGTGAAGGTTACACTTTCTGGATACGGAATTGTGGAAGTGGAACAGAAGCTGGAAGCGCTGTTTACGGTGGAATGTTTTGAATAATCACTCTTCCGAACAAAAGTCTTAAAATATACGATAGAATCGAGATACAATGGTCGCATTTACTCCCGAATATCAAGCTTTCAAATACTTACAGCATTGGTGCAGAGAGGATGACCTGCAGAAATTAAAATCATCTTTTTCTTCCATCAGCCCTTTCTTTTCATATCTTCTTCAAAAAGCAGAGCGATTGTATGGCCGATTACCGCCCCGAAAAGACGGCAATAATTCTTTCATTCATCCGCTGAACGTGGTGCTGGCATTACGAGATGCGAAGATCACCGATGAAGTAACGTTATCTATAGGTTTGATGCATGATTATGTGGAAGAGATCGTGGATATCTATCGGGATGAGCAAAATTTAGACGAAGACAGCCGAGATATCGAAAAACTGGATCAGTACGAAGAGGTCGTATTTCAGGAGTTAGAGAAAGACCTGCTCCAGCATGCTCCAGCCGAGAAGGTGCGGCAGGTAATCCAGGCGCTGCATCTTCTTACCAGGCACAAACGTGATTTCTACTATCGTTCCATCTCCAGTATTTTTCAGCATGATGACGAACGGATAAAAGAGATTGCTATCCAAGTAAAATTAGCGGATCGAACTCACAACATTTTAAGCATCGAATGTTTCAGCGAAGAGAAACGAAATTATCAATGTTTCAAAAATTTATTTATCCTCAATAATACCAAAAAGTATTTACTGGAAAATCCGATACGAGTTTCTACTTCCCGCGACATGCCTTCTACTCAATTATTATTCAAGCGCTGCGCCAAAGCAACTTATGATGCCTACCAGATGCTTTGTTATCTTTCCATGAAGAAAGGCATCGGCCAGACCAAGTCGATGATGCAGTTAGCCTTCAAGAAATTCGCCTTGGAAAAAGCAGGGATGTGGGAGGTGACTAAAGTCGATCCGGAAGAAACTCACCTGATGCGCTTGTTCCAGGGCATTGTCCGAAAATATGATGCGCGATTGCACCATGAGTGGGACAAGTTTGAAGCGATGAAAGAAATAGAATATGATTACTGTAGAAAATTTTTTGCTGACTTTCATTTTACGGAAGAACAGATCAAGGCTTTGATTGATTTCAAAGATGCCTATGCCCTGAAGGAAGTGTTGGCCTATCTGCTGTATCTGCCGGAGTATGTGGTGCATCGCTTTTTAAGTTCGGAACTGACCAAGGATGCGAGGATTTGTAGTTAGAAACCTTTAAATATAAGCACATATTAAACGTAATAAACATAATGGTGAGCATAACCCTAGCCGTGCCGGCGGAACTGAAAACAGAAATGGATAAGCATCCAGAGTTGAACTGGTCTGAAGTAGCTCGGCAAGCGATAAAAGAAAAATTGATGCTTCTGGCGAAGATGGACAAGCTCCTTTCTAAAAGTAAGCTGACAGAAGAAGATGCTTTAGAACTAGGCAGAAAAGTTAATAAGGCAGTGGCGAAAAGAGTTCTAAAGTCATGGAATTAGTTGTAGACGCAAATGTTTTCTTTTCTGCGTTGATGCGGAATAGCCATACTCGCCATTTTCTTCTTTTGGGCGGGCATACTCTTTATACTTCAGAATTTGTGTTGGAGGAGATTATGAAATATATTGATGAAATTTGCGAGAAAACCTTGCTTTCTAGAGAAGAGATTGTTTCTCTTTTGAATGAGATAATCTTGCTGGCAAATATCAGAATCATCCCGGTATCTGAGTATAAAGCATACGTTAAAGCTGCTCAAGAGATATGTCCTGATTCCAATGACGTTCATTATTTTGCTTTGGCGTTAAAATTGAAATTTCCTATCTGGAGCAATGACAAAAAATTGAAAGATCAGGAAAAGGTTAAGGTTTACGCTAGCCATGAATTAGTTGAGTTCTAAAGGGTGCGGATTAGTGGTTGCCGCCTTTATAGTCTTGACTTAAAACTCTCCATCGCCTTTTAAGCTCTTCAGAAAGATCCAATCTTTGGATATAATCTTGGAAAATTTCACCAACGCGACGTCTTACTAATTCTTCATATCGTTCTTCATAAGAACGTGTATCTAAATATTCAGTTACACGATGAAAATTACTACCAAAAATTGGTCGGGATGGATTTGCTGCTATTTTTCTGGCGGAATCCTGTTCTTTTGTTTTGATTTCCCTTTCTGCTTCTCTTAGAGCAACCATTCCTATTCCTTGCAGAACTTCAGGTTCAACCATTAATTTTCTGTATAATTCTTTATCCATAGTATCTATCTTTTCAAATCTATTTAAAAATCTTCTGATAATTCTTCCAGATCTGTTCTGCTACTTCTTCTTCCGATAACTCTTTCACTGCCGCGATCTGTTTAATACTCTCAGCAACAAAAGCAGGCTCGTTCATCTGGTCTTTGTAGGGGCTTAACCACGGTGAGTCAGTTTCGGTTAGGAGTTGCGCCAATGGCACTTTTTTTACCAGAGTTTGAAAGTTTGATGATTTTACAATGCAGGGAGGAATGGAAAAATAATGTCCTAATTCTACGCCTTTGGTCATCAATGATTTTCGTCCTGAAAAACAATGCTGGATAACTGGAATTTCGTGATGCTTGATTTCTTCTTCAAGAATCTGCAGACATTCTTCTTCTGCTTTGCGTGAATGGATGACTAATGGCTTTTTGACTTTAATGGCAAAACGAATTATTTTTCTGAAGTTCTCTGCTTGCTGGGCATATGTCTTTTCCTTATCAGCCCAATGGAAATCCATTCCTACTTCGCCGATGCAATGCACAGCATCCTTATTTTTTTCGATGAATTTAAATTCTTCTTCCAGATTGATTGGACCTTTATGATGCGCCATTCCTGCCCCTTCAGGTTGGATTCCGAGAGCATCAATTGGATAGATGCCCAGACTGGCTTTGATCAATATGGGATGTTTCTTGGCCAAGGCCAGAACTTCTTTATTTGCTTCAGGATTGACTCCGGAAACAATGATTGCTTTCAATCCGGCTTTCTCTGCCCGTTTCAGCACGGCATCCAATTTATCTTTGAAATAGTCGTGAGTAAGATGGCAGTGGACGTCGATGAGGTTCATGGAAGAAGGTAGAAATAGAGGGGATATAAATGTTTCCTAGCTTATTTTTACCATCAATTTGTGACGAAAGATATTTAAATAAAGCTCTAACCTAATATAAACATGGATTCCGTCCGTGAATGTGGAAGTTAAGAAATTCTTAGTTTTTGTTAGTTATTAATTCATTAAAATTTAAGTCATCATAAAATATTAAATTAATAATCGCGAGGTACAATCATGAAACTCAATAATCCAAAAGAAAAACATGTACAATATGCAGTCAAGGAATGCGTCACCCTAGAAGGCCATCCGGAAATTAAAGGATACAACTTTGAGCAGCCATTTCATTTTCAAGAATTTCTGAAATCATATTCATTGATGGGTTTTCAAGGCACGCATCTGGCGCAGGGTATCGAGATCATCAAAGCCATGCGCAGGGAGAAGGCTAAAATCTTTCTCAGCTTTACTTCTAACCAAGTAAGTTCTGGAAATCGTGAGATCATCAAATACCTGGTAAAGCACAAAAAGGTAGATATGCTGGTTACTTCTGCCGGTGGAGTGGAGGAAGATATTATCAAATGTTTGAAACCGTTTGTCTTAGGTAATTTCGATGTTTCGGGAAGGATGATGTTTGAGAATGGCGTAAATAGGACTGGCAATATTTTTGTGCCTAATGATCGATTTGCTGCTTTTGATGATTTAATGCAGCAGTTCTTT
>JBBSWK010000036.1:0-932 GCA_038046325.1 Nanobdellota archaeon
GCCGGGCGTTCGTACAAATATTTTCCTCAATCGTCCTGATTTGAACATTCCTCGTGGCATAGTTTAGACCTCGCTATTTATATGAAACAACATAGAATGAAATCACTTTCAATCCGAGTTGCCTCAAGATGCGTCCGCTTGGGACAATTATCCAGAATGAAGGTGTTTTATAAAGATTTCGTTAATAAACCTTCAACAGCTTCCTCAAACTCAAGCTAAAGACAATCGAGCTAACAAAATAAATCGCCAGCCAGCCCGGATACCAGGATGAGATATGGAAATTTCCCAGTGGAGTAAATTTTTCGTAATTGATAGTTATTTTCTCGATATCAGAACTCTTGAATACTGCAATTGGTTCTTCGTACTCCAGTTCATTGCTTATAAGAACTTTTTTCTGTTGTTCAACTTCTCCAGTTTTCACCGTAAGTATTTGTTCACCTTCCAAACCACTTTTCAATCTCCAAGTGACTTCGCTATTACTAATAGATTGCTTAGCTGATGAAGAATCAAATTTCGTATTTTTATCGGGAATCAATACTGCATCTCCCGTAATTCCTTTAGCAAATGTAGCTGTAAGGCTATAAGTTTCTTCAGGTGCAATTGGATCGTATGCTAAATGAGCTGACATCCAGGGAAAAGTAAAAGCAGCTATAACTAAAGTTATGAGCATGGCCTTAAAGGAATGTTTCATCATATCCCCTGTAGATTTCATTGCCTCTTTTTGCAATCTCAATGCCTCTTCAGGGTTACTGGTACGAAGTTCCTTGATATGTTTCTGCGATTCTTTTTGTTGTTCCTTTAAACGCTTCATTTCCTCTTGATTTGTTGCAAACTTGTACACAACAGTAATTATCAATGAAAGAACAAAAGAAAACAACACTATAAGAAGCAAAGGACTTTTATCTGCTAAAGGCAATAATACAGGATTGAAT
>JBBSWK010000036.1:942-5330 GCA_038046325.1 Nanobdellota archaeon
CTAAAAAGAACATATCATACCAGTTGTCTCTTATTTTATAAAGATTTTGGGAAATAGGCCTCTATTTCCTAAATCCCTGAAAAATCCCATTTTTCATTTGGATAACGGAAATTCTTTAGAATTTCCGGGATCTCCCAGAAAACCTTCGTTTTCTGATAGATTGTGGATTAAAGTCGCCGATTAAGAAACTTTTAAAAATAGAGCTATTGATCAAGTAGTTATGACCAAATTTATTCCACAATACGAAGCAAAAACTCCTGAAGAACAGGGAAAATTAGAACAACAGTTCCTAACTCTTATGAAATATTTGTCTTTAGATGCAAGAGAGGATTATAAAGTAAAAGTATCAGAAAAAGAGGGAGTGGTATATCTTAAACCTATAGACGTATTATCACAAATAAAAAATGGAACACTTTCCATTTCTAGCAGAGGAGATAATGTAACTTCAATTGACAGGATAACCACCAAAATCCATCAGGATTGTCTACAATTATCCCACCATAAAGAAATCATTGTCAACGGACAAAAATTCATTTTCGTTAATTATAGTAGATTATCTGTATAATTTTTATTTCTTAAGCATATTAAAAGAGAGATAAATCCTATAATCTTTCCAATATTTACTCCATAAATTTACGCATAGCCGGATGCATATCGCATCACAACCTTTTGATAAAAGGTTGATCAAAACAAAATCATTCCATGAACTTTCGCATAGCTGGATGCATATCCATCATATGCTGCTTGGCGACTTCTTCGTACAACTTATAGATGATCGATACCGTCAAGACAATACTGGTTCCATTTGCCAACGCACCCGTCAAATCTGCCAAGGCAGCTAACAAACCAATCGCTGCACCACCCACAATCGTTAACGGCCAAATGTATCGAGCTAATACCATTTCCAGAACTCGTTCATCTCTTCTAAACCCTGGAATCTGCAATCCAGAAGCCAAAATTTGTCGAGCCTGGCTTTTTGCATCCATATTGGCAGTCTGCACCCAGAAGATGCTGAACACCACTGCGCCGATAACTAAGGCTATTGTATATACTAACGCTTGCAACAGTAAGGAAGGTGTAAATGCTCCACGTAATATGCTTCCCACCACATTCGGAGCACTTAACCAATATACTGCTCCGCTGGCCGGAGAATTTCCGGAAAAAGTGCCTAAGATTGGATGCCCCCATTTTTCAAACAGTGTTGCAAACAATTGCACGTTTGCTAACAGCGCGGCCATCAAAATGACCGGAATGTTAGAAGTATAAAAGAAATTCAATGGCCATCTAATTCCCTGTCCGCGCACTCTGCCGAAGGATAACGGAATTTCTACTTTCATCGATTGAGCATAGACCGCAATGCCAAAAACGAGCACGGTAGAAAGAACTCCGGCTAACTGCAGGCCGGCGGTAGTTACATCTCCGCCTATAATGGATTGAAAAAATGCAGGTATCGCTCCTGCGGAGATATCTGGATTGGTCGGCGAAGGCAGGAAGTTAAACATACGGATAAATAATTGCTGGGAAACTCCTGCCGCGATAAACAAACTTATTCCAGAACCAAACCCCCATTTGCTAACCACTTCGTCCATAAACATAATCATAATTCCGCCTAAGAAAAGCTGGAAAATAAGCAACGCTTCTAATTGCCCATAAAGTGGTGTTCCTGCCAAGGATGCAGACGGAGCTAATCCGCCCATCAAAACATAGATCGCTGCTTCAAAGATGACAAAAAATATTCCTAATACTTTCTGCATACCCTGAAACTTCTTCTTTCCTTCCGGGGTGGTCAAATCTAACTTTAACATCCCCGTACCAGCTAACAGCTGCAACACGATAGACGAAGTCACTAATGGACCAATACCTAAGGAGATGATGCTTCCAAAGGAAGCACCTAAAATAATTGATAAAAATTCAAACTGTTGTAAAGCGTTTTCTCCTAATCCATACAGTGGAATAAAGCCTAGAACAAAGAAAAATAAGAGAATCACTAAGGTCCACTTCAACTTCTCTTTGAAAGAAAGGCGCTGCTTTGGCCCTTTCACTTCAGGAAGGAGAGAGATTATCTTGTCAAGGAAAGACATGGTATGCTTACTCTTCAGTTTTTTCTGCTGCGGAACTGGTAGTTACAACTTCTCCGCCAGCAGCAGCAACTTTCTCTGCTGCACCTGCGCTGCATGATTCCACCGTCAGTTTTAACTTGACAGGCGTTGTTCCAGTACCCAACAATTTGTTGAATCCTAATTCTGCCAAATCGATAGCATAAACAGTTCCTTCTTTATGAGCTTTTCCTTCTTTGACTAGCTTTGCGACTCTATCAGAAGTAAAATAACTAAGATTGACCGCCTTCACTACAGACCTGCTCTTTGAAGTAAAACCGTGTCTGCCTAAGATGTGGCCAGCTTTGACATACTTCATCTTCATATGTCCTGCTCTTTTACCTGAACCAGCATTACCTCTACCACCGCGGGAACCTGCGCCTCGTCTTTTCTTACGAGCGCCGCCGCCGTGCGTACTTCCGCCCCGGTACTTGGTCACTTTCTTGCGTTTGTAGGTTACCATGAGATCACTTTTTCAATAGAGCTACTAATTCTCTTTCTGCTTGATATCTTTCAGCTAAATACTTAGTTTCATTTACAGATCCGACATACTTATCAAAAGATGATAAGATTCCTCGTACTTTTAATTCAAGTTCTTCAGGAGTATTTTCCAAACCAGTTTTTCCGGCGCGCGCGCCTGCGGCGCCACGCACGGGGCTACCCAGGAGAAAAGAGCCGCCGTTGTCTAGAAAATTGCCGCCGCCGGCATAGGAATCGTCATCTAGATAATTGACAAACAACGCACGCAATTCATCCTGAGCAGTATTCTGTCTAACATAAAATGCCATGGCTTCCTCTTTCTTAAATCCTTTAAAAATGATATCTCTGTATGTTTTCAGGAGAGCTTTGTCTTTTTCTACTGCTTCCAACCAGCCACGATGAGTCAAAATATCTCTCTCGTGAAGCAAGTGATTATATTTTCCTTTCGTACTGTCTAACTCTGTTCCTTGAACATCATCATAACTTACCGATAAAAAAGATTCTTCAAAGGCCATAGGAATAAGTAATAAATAATTCGATCTAGGAATTACTTTAAACTTTGTTGAATACGCTTTATTCACAACTGCAGTGCAAGAATCAAACCAGTTATTAAACAACTGCCTATCACCGTTCTCATACGCAACAACCAATGCTTCAATGTTTTCTTTGAAAGTCTTAGGCTGTTGTCCTGTTCTTCGTAGTTTTGCAACTCCTTGAGCATAAGTATTAGCTTTAATTACTTTATAACCTGTATCACTATGTTGTTGCGCCACTGCTTCCATCTTCTACAACATCCTCTTCACTAAATCATTAATCTTTTCGCCGCGAGGACCAAGTGCGCCGCCAATCTTAAAGGCTCTTTTAATTCCCTTGCGACCAAATCCTTTTCGTGGAGGGCTCAAGGCAAAAAAGCGCTTATACTTTTTACCGTTAATGTCAACTGATTTTTGTCTTCCGTCAGCTAATTGTCCGCGCTTCTGCATTAATTCTGCAAAGGTAGCATCGTCAATTTCTCCCCAGGTGACATAATCTTTAACTCTAAGTAACATTCCATGATAGGTAGGAGTATTATCTATAACCACACAATGATTTTTACGATGCAAGTTCAACATCATCAAAGTTTCCTTGACCGGCCTCACTACTTTGACCATGCCTCTCACTAAAACAACAGCCAGTTTTCCTTTTGATGGTTTGTGAGCTTGCGCCATTTTTATGCAACTATTTTCTCAGTTTCTTTCATTTTTCCTTCAACCACTGCTAGTTTACCAAGATGTGAAGGCTGTACTTTGACTTCTGTCAATTTCTTTAATGCATCCATTAAAGCGGAAATTAAATTTGGCTTAGTGCCGGTCTGGCCGCTGGTCTTACTCCAGATATCTTTGATTCCAGCCATAGCCAGGATCTTTGCACATTCTTTTTCAATGATCAATCCTTTCCCTTGCGGGGCAGGCATCAGTTTTATGCGTACTGATCCGCAGCGGCCTTCTACGGCAAAAGGAATAGAGTTAGGTTCAGTTGCGCCCGCTTCCCAGCTGCCGCATCCTCTTCGTATTCTAATTAAATTAAGTCGTGCTGCATGCTTTGCTTTATCACGAGCAGGAACAGTTTCCTTACTCTTGCCCATGCCTACGCCAACAAAGCCATTTCTATTTCCTATCACTGCGCAGACTTTAAAGTGAATTTTATTTCCTTCTTTGGTCTTTTTTTGAGTTTGCTTGAAGATACGCCGTTGGCCGCCGCCAAACTTACCTTTAGCCTGGCCAATCAACAATAAATCTTCTTCCAGGTTTGGCAAAAGCTGGTTAACTATTT
>JBBSWK010000037.1:0-1891 GCA_038046325.1 Nanobdellota archaeon
TAGAGGAGTTGTTATAGAGACGGCTTTAGTTTTCTATTATTGCTATTCTAGTACGCCACCATTGACGCAGAAATGATGAAAATAATAAAATTCTCATAATAACCACAATGACAATATGCTTAACCTATTTCTTCAACTACATAAATCTTTATAAACTTTTTATTCCCGTTTCAATGGATCTTAGATAAAAGTGAGGGTGATATTTGATGGAACAAAAACAGTTAGATGAACTGGAAGATTCTTTTTTTGGAGAGGAATTTATTGAAGATTTAGAGGATCTTCCTCCCGTTGCTCCTAAAAGCCAGGAGATTAAAATTGAGTCTCGAGAACTGCCGACCGAATTACGGCTGCACAAACTTTCAAAAAAAATGAGTTCTCCAGCGGTTAAAAAGAGTGCAGTAAAGAAGAGTGAAAAAAGTGCTTCAGTTAAGCCCAAAGAAACAGCGCTAGAGAAAGAAAAATCTTCCTTAACTGAGAAGATCGAGGTAAAAGAGCAGAAGGAGAAAAAAGTTTTTGAAGCGCCTAAGAAAGAAACGGTAACAGTAAACATTAAACCTGCCAAGGAACAAGTTAAGGAAACTAAGCCGGTAGTAGAAACTTCTTCCCCCGTTAATCCTTGGGAAGACGGAAATACAGAATCTGGATTGTTTAAAGAGACTTCAACCTGGAAAGCGCTGACTGGCGTTGCTTTAGTATTGCTGGTTTTGTCTTTATTTACTCAGGGCTTTAATTTTTCTGGAAAAGATACCGTCACTGGAGCAGCTGTAACAGTGGGTTTACAAGAAGCAGAACAAAAAGTGTTGGAGTTTGTAAACACTCAATTGCTTCAAGCGCCCTTCAAAGCGGAAGTGCAATCTTCTGAGGAATTAGATACACTCTATAAGGTAACGTTGGCAGTAGCCGGGCAAGTTGTTGATTCTTATGTAACCAAAGATGGAAAGTTGTTTTTCCCGCAGGGATTAAGCTTAGATAAGGATATTCTTGGCCAGGAAGTTGAGGTTAAGACAAATCCAAAAGAATTGGATGTAAAAGTAGAGGCTGAAACTGAAAAAAATGTACCCAGCGAACCTGAACTTGCTCCAGAAGCTGAGGAGACAAAAGAAACCAAGAATTTGGTGACGGATGGAGAAACTGTCAAATTAACTCTCAACGCCAAAAAATGGGTCTTCAATCCGAATGTGCTTCGAGTCAAGAAAGGAAGTAAAGTGGTCTTAACGGTTGTTCCCAGCGGGTTAGATTTCACCTTTGCCGTTCCTAGCCTGGGAGTGGAGCAGAAGGTCTCAGGGGCTACTGAAGTGGAATTTGTAGCTGACAAGGCAGGAACATTTGATTTCACTTGCGGCAGCTGCGAAGATTGGCGCGGAATGAGGGGGAATTTAGTAGTGGAAAACCCAAAATAGAAATGTTTAATTATTTCTTCTTTTTTATTCCTTTTATAATTTTATGAGGCAGTCATGGCAAAAACCGAAAAGTTGTTTAGTAAGATAGTAATGATTATCTTTTTAGTAATGTTAGTGTTAGGATTTGTTATACCAGCTGTTCTTAACAATTCTTCTTCAGATTCTGTGGTAGAACCAAGAATGTGTACTACTGATGCTGATTGTTATCTATTTTGTGAAGACCAACCCGTCAATGTGTTATGTTTACAGAACCTATGTTTAGTGAATTCTTGCGAGGAGAAGAGTTATTACGAATATAATCAAAATCCAGTCTCTTTCACCATAAATATTCAAAATATAACCTTAGAAGAACGAAGTAACGGAAGGAATATATTTGTAACATTCAGCGGTAATAAAGTACAATCTTTTTCTCAAAAACTGCCATTATATTACCTTTTGGAGAAAGCCGATATTATTTTAGACACCCAATGCCTTACTTTTGATAAAAAACA
>JBBSWK010000038.1:0-2192 GCA_038046325.1 Nanobdellota archaeon
GGGATTATATCCCGGATGGGGCATATTTGGTTTTAGTTCTATTAAAGCCATATTTTTACCACAAAAAAACCCGCTTATTGAGCGGGTAGATTTCTTTACGAGTTTATCAACAAACTCATTCTCCCGCCCTATGCAGGGTTAATAAGGAGAACGAGTTTATTTGATAAAGTCTTAGAATTCATGTTATTTTTATAATCTACACAATTCAAACCCCGCGTGTCAAGATGGCAAATTAGCCAGTTTGTGTAGCGACCACGCGTTCGTTGGAGAGGCCAAAGGTTGTGCCGTGTTTTTTAAACATTGCCCAATACTCTCTTTTTGCCTTTTTACTTTTGGAAACAGAGAGCCACGCGCTTGAATCCTCAACTTTCATACGCGCAAGCCTTATCGCAGAAAGAACCCATTCGAAAAAGTTCAGGTGATATTTTCCAGGACTTACAACTCTTTGTTCTATCGCAATCTCTTTAAATTCTACTTTCAGTTCATCTGAAGCAACTATTAATCGTTTAAGTTCGGTAAGGATTTCCTGAATCATTCTTGAAACTTCTTTGTTATTTTCGCGTACAACTTTTTTATATCCATAGAGTACTTCTCTTGTATAGTCAAAGCCCGGCTCAATACGAAGAGTTGAAGATTTTTCTTTGTTTCTTTCTCGATATGTCTTTAGGTCGCTTAGAATTAATTCTTGTCCTTCAGTAAGATCTCCGGTTGTTTTTTCTGCAGTACCCTTCTCTCCAATCATTGGGCCTAAAAGTTGGCTCCAGCCATCAGATACCATACCTTTTGCGGTATCTGAGAGTTGCTGAACTATAGTACCTCCAATACTACGTTGGGATTCAATAGTATTGTTGTTTATATACTGTTGTCTTTTACGAACTATTGTTTTATTCACAACTGCACCATATCACAAATTCTTTAAAAAATCAAGAGTCAGTCTTACCTAATCCAAAATGGTACTGAACGACTACGTGTACCTAATTGAAAAAAGGTACTGAATCTTTTAAAAGTAAACGCGAACCGTCATAATAATTGATGATATGCAAATTACTATGGATGATTCGCGTATAACCAGTATTGCACAACTTAAAGAGTTTTTAAACGGTTCACAGAAAGTGATTGTTTCTTTGGAGCAGTCACCTCTTGAAGAAAAGTATCGCTTTATTGAAAAAACAATAAAACAGTTTTCATACAAGAAACTTTCCAAAAAAGACAAACGAATTGTTATCCTCTATCTTCGGAAAGTTACCGGATACAAGCATACACAATTGTTCAGATTAATTACACGGAGTGAAAAAGGAACATTAAGGAAAGCGTTGTATAAGAGAAACAATCCGAACCGCATATATACAACAACCGATGTAAAACTGTTGGAAAAAACAGATGAACTGCATCTAAGATTATCTGAAGACGCAACCAAGGAAATATTAAGACGGGAATATGAAATGTTTGGTAAAAAGAATTATCAAACCATTGCTCGAATTTCTCATGCTCATATCACAAATCTTCGTCATTCTCAGGGGTACAGAAACTTCTGGATTAACCATACCAAAGCAAGGCAGATCCCTATAGGGGTAACCAGACCTCCTGAGAACTTTGGCAGACCAGGCTCAATTAGGATCGATTCTGTATCTCAAAAAGATGTTTATCATATAAATACTGTTGATGAAATAACCCAATGGGAAATTGTCTTTTGTGTCCCGCAACTTTCAGAATCTTGCATGCTTCCAGCCCTTATGGAAATCTTTTCTCAATACCCATTTCATATTTTTAATTTCCATTCAGACAGAGGAAAAGAAACCATTAACTATCTGGTAGCGGAATTATTACAAAGATTGTTAATTAAACAAACCAAAAACAGATCGTATCATTCAGGAGATAACGCGTTGGTTGAAACAAAGAATGGAAGTGTCATTAGAAAAAATATGGGTTGGGAACATATTAACCAGAAGTTTTGCGATAAGATTAACGATTACTACAAAAACTATTTTAATCCCTATTTAAACTTCCACCGTCCTTGCGGATTTCCAACCATTATTACCGATGAAAAAGGAAAGAAACAAAAGGTCTACGATGTATACCTTACTCCGTATGATGCCTTAAAACGCATTCTAAGGGGTAGGAATTTTCTCAAACCCAAACAAACCTTTGAAAAACTTGATATAATAGCCTACAGGTATTCAGACAATGAGTTT
>JBBSWK010000039.1:0-1231 GCA_038046325.1 Nanobdellota archaeon
TTCAGTCATCTGAAATAGAGATCATTGATTTTGTATTGAATATTGTTGATCATAAAAAGTATGATAAAATATTTGGCTACAAAGGTAAGTAAAAAATGCTTACATTCACTCCCGCTTCCTATACTCCTCTTCAAACATCTTCACTAACTGTTGGGCAGTCTTATCTCCAACACCTTTCAATTCTTTCAACTGCTCTTCTGTGGCATTCACTAGATTCTTAATGCTGCCAAAGTGTTCCAACAACATCTTAGCGGTCTGAACTCCAATATTGGGAAAGGCAGCCACAATGAATTCCTGCTGCTCGCGAATGGATTTCGGTTTTAAAGGGTGAACTGAAAAATCAATCTCCTTGCCTTGCTCACGTTTCGCCATCACTGCCAACAATGCAGCAGTGTCTTGAGGATTTTTAGTATACAACACCGGAACGTGAAAATCTAGCACAATCGATGCAAGCATGCCTCGAATAGCGTTAGCATGAACATTTCTAACTGAATAAATATCTTCTTCACCCTCGATAACCAGTACAGCTTTCTGGAAGGAATTTTTCAGATCGCGTACTTGATCAAGAATCCTGCCATCAATGATGGAAGCAACAAAATCTGGCACTTTCTTCAGCTCAACTCCAACTTTTCCGGAAACAACATAATCTGCCGTACTTAATTGCGCGGTTTTAACAGAAACACCTGCATCGATAAGTTCTTTTACCACGCGGTTATTTTTTTCACGATGATCTGCCAAGATAGCTACTACTTGTTCTGAGGAGATGAATTTTGTGAGAGTATTATTTTGTTGATTTTGTAGATTATTTGTACCGGGCAGGACTGTTTCATTCTTATGCAAGGAAAATTCTTTTTTCAACTGATCAAGATTACGATACATCCTTTTTTCTTTATGATGGGCGCTCCAGCGATAGATTTCGTCGCGAGTTCCTTTGGTCATGAGAATGGTGACTTCTCCCTCTTCTAACCGTCCTGTTCTCCCCCGGCGCTGAATCGACCGTATCGCGCTGGGAATGGGCTCGTAGAAAATAACTTTGTCCACTTTGGGAATATCTAATCCTTCTTCCGCTACCGAGGTAGCAACAAGAATATTAAATTCTCCTGCACTGAATTTATCGAGAATCTCTTTCTGCTGTTTTTGCGAAAATCCTAACCCCTTTTTCTTAGCCTGCCCGACAAAGATGTGATTTTTAATATGTAATTCATTGACGCTCTTCACGATCTCTTCCGCA
>JBBSWK010000040.1:0-381 GCA_038046325.1 Nanobdellota archaeon
GTCTTCATCGTCTACCAAAATAAAGTCCTTCTCCGCCAGCATGACAAATACAAGAAATGGCTTAGCGTGGGCGGCCATATTGAACTTGATGAAGAACCTAACCAGGCAGCAGTAAGAGAAGTGAAAGAAGAAGTAGGATTGGATGTTACCTTACATAATAAGCAAGATGTAAGCATCAGTGAAGGGTATGGATACAAAGAATTGATCCCACCTCACTTCCTAAACATCCACAAAATAAATGACACCCATCAGCACATCTCTTTTGTTTTCTTCGGTATATCCGCTACAGATCAACTCATTCTTTCTGAAACAGAAAAAAGCGATGGCTGCAAATGGTTTACCGAAGAAGAATTAGACGCACCGCACTGTCAACTCAGCGAC
>JBBSWK010000040.1:391-2324 GCA_038046325.1 Nanobdellota archaeon
ATCAAGAAATACGCCAGAACTGCTTTAGAAAAGCTAGCTAAGAAATAATTTACCTCACTCCAATCAAGCAGCCATGATCATCTAATCGGGAACTGCCTAACATTTTTCCACCGCTGCTAAAAGCCAGTAAAGTAAGGTACGGATAGTCTCGCACTTTCGGAAGACAGACACTTCTTCCAGTTGATTGATTTTTTTCTAAGCCTAAGTAAGAAAATATTTCTTCTTCCAGTTTTTGTGGGGGCCTTGCAGAAATGTTTCTCATGGCAACACCAGGAATAAGAAAACCATCCAGAGAAAGGTGTTGTCTTTCCGAAATTTGAATCACTCCCTCTTGGAGTGGAGATGTTCCAATAAAATCCCATAATCTCTTTTCTCCACGAATAATTTTGATGCTCCCAAACGGATATGGAGGAGCTCTAGCAATGAGATAGCCAAGTGTTGGACAAAGATTGCTCCATTTTTCATAGACGGCTGAATGAGCTTCAACTTCCTTCAAGCGATTGATAAAATGTAAAGCTCCAATAGGAGATCGATACTCAGAGAGTAACCGGCGAAGCTTTTCCTGAAGATTTTCATCATCTTGATATAGTTTATAGGGAAGAGGTATTTCTCTATCCCAATGCAGATCTAATGAGTTCATATCACAAAACCTCTATCATAACCTCTTTATCAATTTTCTCTTCTAAATGTTCTCTTTTCACCGCAAGAAATCGCGCTGGGCCGTCCATCTCCCTATGGCTATAAAAAAAATTACCTATTCCATGTACTTCGATAAATCTACCTTGTGGTTGTTCAGGATCAAGATCATGAAGGGGATGAGAGTATCTCATTTTTTGCAAGCCATGATGAAAAGTAAGAACTTCAAAACAATGCTCTAAATTCTCAACTCCGCCAGCCAAGGAGATCACTCGTGGAGTTACCATCAGTGTACTAAGATACTGATTATGTCCAGAGGGAATTTCCTTTCGAGGATGAAAATCTCGCACTACTGCATAGTGCAGAGGCAAATTGGAAAGAGCCTTAAACTCAGAATACAAAAAAACTGGAACAATCAATCCTTCCAAAAGATCATGAACTTCTGAATCATATAATGGAAGCGCGAACTGTCCTCTTCCTGACTTAGTTCTGGTCAATCCATGATTTGGAATTTCATCTTCCACTATCTCTCCAATTTTAATGCCATCACGAATTCGTTTTGGTGTCAACAATCCTTTTCCATGCACCACCATCGCGATATCATTTCCTTGCTTGCTTTTGCCAAAAATTTCTTCAGTTTGTACCGTAAAAGGAACATCCAATAACGAACTTTGAAACGAAGAAAGATATAAAACTTGTAGAAATTCTGGCATAGTAAGAACATCGCCATATTCCTGCGCTTTGTGCAAAGCAATATAACAATGCTGATCATAAAACGATTTAGCTGTTCCTTGTTTGATGGTGTTTCCTTTGATTAAAGAGATAGGATGCTCTTGAACAATGACCATAGGAAGATCTGCTATAGCCTATACTATATAAAAGTTTATTAAAAGAAGATTTATTCGAAAAATATGAAAGAAAAATATGGCGTTTTCTGGCCGACACAACAAGAATTGACTACGCTTCTCCAAGAAGGCAAAATTAAAGGGCCTATTGAGTCTGACACCTTATATGAACTTCATCCTGTCCGAGGGCCGGGGAAAACCATAGAATATCAAGAGTTAGGTAGCAGAACCCAGGAAAAATACATGGAAATTGCCGCCAAAAGAGCTCTCCTTGATAACCATAATTTTGTTTTCTATAATAATAAGCAACAAGTTTCTACCACTCCAAGATTAATAATTATTGGAATGAATTTTAAGTTTTATCAATCAAATAAGATTGAAGTCTGTAGAAACGAAGAATAAATTTCAAACCGCAAACCTTTTTAATCATTCTCCCATTCTCCCCTACATGA
>JBBSWK010000041.1:0-12043 GCA_038046325.1 Nanobdellota archaeon
GGCAATGGTGTTCAGCAAATCGGCCAATAAGCCGCTTCGCTCATCTGCAGTAACATAAAAGCGGATTTTCTGATTAAAACTATTTTTCCATTGCACCTCAATCCAGCGTTCTTGCTCCTTTAGTGCAGCCCGGCAATCAGTCCGATGCACAGAGATTATTCTTCTCTTAGTAGCCAGGCCTGCAATTTCTTCGCCAGGCAAAGGATAACAGCATTTTGCTAAGACACAAACCGCTTGGACAAAATCAGGCGCTTCGGCTAAGATGCCTTGCTCTTCTGTGGTGATCGGCTTGAGCTGCTTGAAATGTAAAGCTGGTAATTTCTCGTGTTCTCGCAGGGATTTACGGATTTTCTGCCGCGCGCTGGTCGACTTTACAATCTTTAGCCAATCTCTTCGCGGACGCTGACTTTTATTAGTCAATACTTCTACTACATCACCGGAAACTAATTGATGTTTGAGCGGAACAAATTTTCCATTCACCCTGCCGCCCACAGCATGATTGCCTACCTCTTCATGCACTAAATAAGCGAAATCTAAAATCGTGCCGCTCTTCGGCAATTCTTTTACCGCTCCCTTAGGAGTGTAACAATAAATATTATCACCGAAGACATCAACCTTAGCCATTTCTAAAAATTCTTGATTTCCTTCTTTCTGTAAATCTAAAACGCCCTTCAGCCAAGCAATTTTTTTCTCAAAGAATTGATCCGACTTCAATCCTTTGTACCGCCAGTGTGCAGCCAAACCTTCCTCGGCAAATTCATCCATCTCGGGCGTACGAATCTGTATCTCTACAAACTTCCCATTAGGCAGCTTCAGTGCAGTGTGCAAGGAACGATAAAAATTAAGTTTTGGAGTAGCGATATAATCTTTCAGTCTTCCTTCAACTTGCTCAAACTTTTCGTGCAGCAATCCCAGCAAGGTATAACAATCCTTAACTTCAGGAACAAGAACTCTGATGGCAGATAAATCATATTGCTCCTGCAAAGGAACGTTCCTTGCGGTCATTTTTTTGTAAATGCTGTAGATGTGTTTAGACCGCCCTTTGATCTTAAGTATCTCGACGTTTCCAGCAGCAAGACTTTTCACAATCTGGATGACTTCTGCAACTAACGCTTCTCGCTGTTCACGTGATTGCTCTAAGAATTTTGTTATTTCCAGATATTTTTCAAAATTAAGAACCCGTAAGGCTAAATCTTCCAAAGGATTTTTAATCTTCTCCAATCCTAATCTATTCGCAAGCGGCGCATATACTTCTAACACCTCTTCCGCGATTCGTTTTTGATCTTCTATAGGAAGTGCTTGGATGGTACGCAAATTATCTAATTTAGTTGCTAATTTAACAAAAATAACCCGTACGTCTCGAAACGTGGTTAACAAAATACGCCGTAATGCTTCTGCCTCCAATTGTGGATTTTTTGATTTGACCAGCTTGATCTCATCCACACCTTTCAGCAAAGTTAGAATTTCCTTGCCAAATTTTTCTTCTATTTCTTTTTCAGGGCAATGCTTAGTGGCCTGATGCAGCAAGCCGGCAATCACTACTTCCGGAGAAACTTTGCTGTCAGCAAGAATTTCCGCAACTCGGACATTGTGTTCAAAATAGGAATCTCCCGATAATCTCTTCACTTCTCCAAGATATCTTTGTGCAAAAGCTAATGCTGTCTGAAAAACAGGTTCATGTGAAATACCATACTGCTCTCTGCAGAGTTGTAAAAACGAATCTTGCCCCATGCAACAAATATAATGAGTCTAGATTAAAAAGATTATCTCTTATTTTCTCTTCAACACTTCTTCGATCCTCAGCAGTCGATTATACTTAGCAACCCTTTCTCCACGACAGGGTGCGCCTGCTTTGATCATCCCACAGCCGATAGCAACTGCCAAATCAGCGATAAATGTGTCTTCAGTCTCACCGCTCCTATGACTGACCATAACTTTCCAACCATTTTTGTAAGCCAAGCTCACCGCATCCAACGCTTCTGTCAAGGTTCCAATCTGATTCACTTTCAGCAGTAAACAATTGCAGCTCTTTTTCTGAATCGCTTTCTTCATCCTTCCAACATTCGTAACCGTCAGATCATCGCCCACAATCTGAATTTTACTTTTTCGCTTCAGTTCTGCAAAACTCGTAAAATCTTCTTGCTCAAACGGATCTTCGATGGAAATTATTGGATATCTTTTTAGCAAATGCAGATAATAATCCAGCAACTGCTCTTTACTCATAATAGTATGAAGATGATACTTTCCATTTTTGTAAAATTCAGACGCAGCGCAATCAAGTGCAAGTTCAATCTTTCCTTTATATCCTGCTTTTTGTATCGCTTCCAACAATAAGGACAGTGCCTCTTCCGCTCGTTTCAACGGCGGAGCAAATCCGCCTTCATCGCCAACATTGGTTGCTTCTCTGCCGTATTTCTTCTCGATCACTTCTTTCAATACATGATACACTTCACTGCCCATGCGCAAGGCTTCTGCAAATGTTTTCGATTTTGGCACGATCATAAACTCTTGGAACGCTAACTTGTTCCCAGCATGTTTTCCGCCATTGATGACATTGAAAAATGGCCGCGGCATAGTTAGTTTTCTATTCCTTTTCAAATCAGCCAATGCATGTAGATATTGAAACAGAAATTTCTTTTTCTCAGCATTGGCCGCTCTGGCTGCTGCTAAAGAAACACCTAGGATTGCATTTGCACCGAACTTCTTTTTATTTTCTGTGCCATCTTTTTTTATCAGTAACTCATCAATCTTGCGCTGATCATGACAATCCATTCCACGCAATAATGGAGACAGTTTCTGTTCTACATTTTGTATTGCTTTCTGCACACCTTTGCCGAGAAATCGTTTTCCACCATCACGTAATTCCATTGCTTCATGCTTTCCGGTCGAAGCTCCGCTGGGAACTGCTGCTGACTGACAGGTTTGTTTGGTGAAGAGATCAACTTCTAAGGTAGGATTGCCTCTGCTGTCCAGAATTTCTCTGGCTTTGATCGCGGTTATGGAGGACATGTTGAATTGATATTTTTGGGTATCAGTTGATATTTTTGAGTATCACTTAGCTCAAGGTGGCGCAGCAGCGGAAACCGATGGAGTAGTCGTAATAACTATTAGCATCGTGAGCTGTGATTACCGAACCGCAGTGGATGCCATTTATTCCTGTTTGATCCCGTGCATAATACCCTCCTACAAACATCATGTTACTTGGATTCTCTATTGGAACATCGGAAACAATCTCATCTACATTGCCAGCCATATCATATACACCATATTCATTGGTGCATTGAGACAATTCCCCTGTTTTCACGACAGCACCGCGTTGTTGTGCAATTTGAGCAAACCGAGGATCTTGCGGATAGATTGGACTTTGCCCCAGAAGATTAGGAGGATGCAGGCTCTGCTTATTATCATTACAGACACCTGGATTTCTTGTTGTTCCGTAGGGCATAACTTCAGGAAATGTTGTAGCGCCAGTCGCAACCTTTTGTCCGGTAGGTCCGACACAAGCATTATACCATTCTACGCGGGTGCATAATCTTTTACCAGCATTTTGACAAGCAACTTCAGCAATCTTCCTGTTCATATACGTTTGAGGATAAACTCCGAATTTAGAAACTGCTAAAGGAGCAAACGAAGTTGAAAACTGAGGACCAAAAGCATCAGGAAACGGTGGCTGTTCCGGATTTGCCTTCAAGGATTTCTGTCCGCCAACTAATTTTAAATCAGGTACCCAATTATACGAAGCTTGCTGGCCGGCAGCTTTATCAATAATGATATTTTCCCATTTATCGATACAATAGTTATTGTCGATAGTGGACATCTCTGAAGGACAGGAAGAGAATATCGCACCACTTGTTGGAGGAGAAGGAGAACTCTGAGGAATCGTATCGCCAAACGCGCCATTGCTCTCTAATTCTCGAGCAAATCCCTGCCTCTTCGCAATTTCCGACGCTTGATTAGCTGGTCTTTCAATTTCACGTACAAACCAGGCTACCCATTCATCAATAGGTTTCTGCTGTTGAATTTCATCCGAATACGTTTTCTTCAGGTAAGAAACCATGAAATCAATATTCTTCTGATAATCATGTACCACTGCTAACTTTGCTTGATCGGAAGAAGGACTACCATATGATTGAAGGAAAGTAGTTCCTAAACCACCACAGATATTGTACTGCCATAACCCAAAAGAGCAACATCTGCCTTTTCCGCTTATGGGGATGCTTGAACCTGCATTTCTTTCTGCATATTCACCACAATCCCCAGCAGTCTTTGAATTTAACCCAGACTCGCCTTTGGCATTAGCAACCATGGCTTTGGCTAAATTCTGATTTGGTAAATTTGTTAAAATATCTTTATACAGTTTATTTGCTACTGCTGCTTCACCAACTTTAGCCGAGGGAACTCCCGGCGTAATCACTACGGTCGGAGCTGCTTTTACTTCAAATTTTCCTGTAACGGTATTAAAGATTTGATTTATACGTGCACTATTAATCCATTTTACTATAAACAGCCAGACCTCATCAATTTCTTTACAGCGTTGAGGATTTAGACAATTTTCTGCTGCAGTAGAAGAAGTCGGTGAAACAGGAGTATTAGTAACTACTGACACAGTTGTAGGCGAACCAAAGACTTTGTCCATCACTGCTTTCATGACTCGCTTTCTTCCCTCTTCAGCAAAATGAATATGATCGGTCCCGCAATAACTGCCGCAAGAATCGCTACCTGGAGGATTTTCAGTAGCAGAATATGTATTGACTGCATAATCAATTAAATCTGATCTTCCTAATTTATTTTGCAAAAGATCAGTATTGAAAGCTTTGATCCTTTGGATCGTGTTAGGAGATCCGTAATCGGTAGGATTTCCTTTAGTGGGAGTATTAGTCAGCATTATCACTTTGATGTTTTTATTTTTATCTTTCACCAGCTTAGCTAAAGCAATTGCTGCCTCTTTATATTTTTCAGGAGTTATACCTGAAGAATCTTGCTGCCCATTGGCAGAAGGGTCTAAGATCACATAACCAAGATCATCATTTTGCAATACTGCTTGAACTAAAGACATTTGCGCGCCAGGCCAGGTGCCTCCTCTCGCATTAAGAAATACCGTAGCGCCTGGACACAGGTCTTGGATTATTTTTACATTTCTCCAGGATAAAGGTATACTACTGCCATCTGGATTGGTATCAACCGTATTAGAAGCTCCTACTAACCCAAAGCGCTTGCCGGTGCAATCATAACTCTCAGCAACTTTCGCTCCCAGAGTTCCTTTTTGCACCTGTCCTGCTGCAACAGGAAAACTGCCTATACATAAAATTAATATCATCACGTACGTAAATGAATTATTCATCCTATTATTCATTCTATCAAACCTATTCATCCTATCAATCCTTCTTCCACGATGGTGAATTTCCTGGTCAAGGTGACTTTCTTATTTAACAACGGATTTTCAACAATGACATCCAGGTTATACTCTCCAGGAACAGCATCCTCTTCCATCACAAAGAAATCAGCAAAGACGGCCTTCTCGGCATGCTTGCTGCTCTGCAGTTCAAAATTATAGGCATTTTTTTGTTCATTCTGCAACACTACTTTCCCCAATGGATCAGTTATTTTATGATTCCGCAGCAGCATGATCTGCCCATCAATGACGCTGCTCTCCACCACAAACCACACATACACATTTTCTGTTTTTCCAAACTCATTCTGCCTAGATAAACAATTCAGATCCGCATCCACATAATTACAAAAGGCAAAATCTTTCACTGCTAAAAATCCTTCCCGTCCAGAAGGTAAAAATTCTGTATTCAATATTGGTTCAGCCACTGCCTCTTCCCGAACTTCAATGGCCCCTGACTTCACCAGCAACAACATAACCGCGCTAGTTACCACTATCGTAATCAGCACTATAAACAATTCAATTTCTATCCTTCCATTCTTACGCATTTAACACGCCGCACTGCGCTGAAGTACGTATCTCTTCAAAGTATTTCTCAACTTTCTTATACTCTGCACTGTTTTTTACTTCTGAGGAATATTCAGGCAACATCTCTCCATCTTTTGCTTTTCTCGTTTTAAACAGATCAATCAAATAACATAGGTCTTGTCCAAAAGCAACTTTCCAACTAACCTTATTTGCTTCTGCTTGCGCAATTTTTGCTGCAACCAGGTAATAGAATCCCACTACTTCTTCTATATCAGCAGCTTTCCTATTTACAATTCCCTCAGTAGCACCAATAACGCTAGGATAATTCTTCTTCATAAAATCCTGATAAATTTGACTGGCTATCTTAGAGATTAATGGTTCTAAGCGCAAGGTAATCTGCTGCGTCCAAGGATTCTTGCCGGCGCTAGACTTTACTCTCAAGCTTTGATCATAATTATAACAATTTCCTACTGCGTCAGGCAGGTACAATTCAGCGGTAACAGAAATACTTTTTTCATTCTGCTTAAACCCTGATCCGGCGGCTTGGCGTATTTGGTAAACACATTGTCCTGCTCCTACTTGGGGCGATCCAACCACATTATAAAATTGGAAGCCGTTATACCTAAATCTGGCTTGTTGAAGATCCGAAGGACTTAATTCCTGTACTCCGTTTTTTCGTAGAACATTTCCATTCAGATCGTACGGAGCATCTACTTGAACTCCAGCAGGAACAGTTACAATATAAAGTGCACCTGAAGATTGATACTGGAAAGGCAGCAGTTGGCTTTCAACATTCACACTAGCACTTCCGCCTAACAAAGGTTGAGAACATCCTTGAGCGCTTTGCGCGCCAGACAACACTACCGTCGTAGCTGCTCCGCTAAATAAACCGTCATTAACTGTCCCTAAAAACATATCTACCGGGAAGGTTCCAGGGATTCCTTCCGGCAATTGCCGTATCTGCACATTTTGATCAGCTAATCCAGTGGAGCTCATTTTCACACAATATTTTTTTCCATCGCTCACCGCATTGGCGCGAACTTTAATTTCCTCTCCCTTGGTAAAAATATTTGGAGTAGTACACGGCGCCCAGGACTGAGTTTTGGTATTAAAGCAGCTAAGGTAAGGATCCTGTAAGTATGCTCCTTCCCCGCCGCCAAACATCTTTACAATGTCTGGACACTGGTATTTTCCGGTAAAGGTATCTATCTGACATAAGCCTATTGCCGGCGGAGAAACATCAGTTATTCTAAAGTAGAATTTACCATCCTTGTAGCCGTCATCAAAGCATTGATCCGGACTAAATCCCTGTGCAAGCTTTAAATCAACGACGACGTGATCAAATCTAAATGGCTTTTTTACTTTCTGCGGCGAAGGAATAGGCACAGAAACAAATGAATTCTGCGTCAAATCAAATCCTCGCCCGCCATCAAGATTATGAATTCGTTCCGCGGCCGGAGTTGCTTGAGTAGCATAAAGACAATCACAAGATTGGTCTCCTCCACAGAATACTCCTGGTTTATTGACATCCTCCTGGCCGACACATTTCAGATATACATCATAACTCTGTATTCTGCATCCCGGCAAGATCATTGCTCCTACCTCATAGTTATACACTGCGTTTCCGGTAGTTGGATCAAAACTTGATAATTCCCGATGCGCTGGAATAACATGCGTAGTAGTTTTCCCGGGAACCGCATACGCTGCGTCTAAGATGAAATCTGCTCCCAATGGCCAGTCATATCCAAAAGCAGCCATGCACATGGATTGAGTCAATCCTTGCGCGCCTCCAGCGAAATATTGATTGAGCACGGCGTTATCGTAATCACGCTGCACATCGTCGATGGAAGACTGCATCGCTTCTCCGATCGAACCGAATGATGCATCTACTACTTCTCCTACTCCGCCTAAAACTCCTTTGTTTTCATCATTAAGATCGAACGGGCTGCATTGATTGGTAAAGTAGGAAATTGCTTTATAGATTAAGCCACATACCTGCTGGGTGAAAATAGTTTTACAGACGCCCGCATCCTGCAATCCAGTATATTTTGCTTCCTGAATACAATTTCGTAATCCTTCTAAGATGCTTCGCAAGGTAATCAGGTGCGCTCGGATTCTTGACAAGCACATGGTTTGGTATGCTCCTAAGAACTGGGTATTAGGGCTGACTTTAGGCACTTCTTTTTTCTCATTCAGGTAGTCTAACAGATAATCCGCGCCGAAAGCGGAAGAGAAATCTCTGCCGCCATAATATCTCCATTCTGGGTAATACGTTCCAAATTTTTTATTAGATTCGACAAAGACTCGATCCTGATGATATGACCATTCCTCCGCAAAGCCATGCTGTTCTTTGGCGGCAGTTCTGACTCCTGGATAGGTAGCAACTTTCTCATCGCTTTTGATGCTAACACATTGCAGTAAGCCAGTTGTTTTTCCATCTGCGCTTGAACCTTTAGGAGTAATACTGCTTTCCGGCGGTGCTGCACATTTCCCAGAGAGACATAATGCTCCGCCGCTGCACTCATCGTGCACATTACAGGAACAATCCTTATTTTTACAATGAGCACCAGTAACTGCTGTTCCGGAAGGAAGACCGCCTTTTAATTCGTAATCAACAAAACAATCATTGGTATATCCGGCTCTGAATTGTTTTTCACCTACGGCCTGTCCTCTCGCTCCAACTAAAACAATTTCTCCACCAGCATTGATGGTTTCCTGGAAACAGCCGTAGGCAGGTTTACCTCTGCTATCGATAGCGCCAGGTATTCCTTTCTCGACCCAGGGCCGGTATCCTGGCCTTGCCGTGTTGCTGCAGGCCTGCTGGCAGCTCACATCCTGCCCAATTATATATTGGTCAGAAGCCTGCGGTCGGTAGGCGATTAAGTCACTCGCTCCAGCATATACTTCTGCTTGCTGTAAGGTCAAGCCGAAATCATGAACTTGCTGCAGGCGGACAATGCTGCCTCCATTCTGTAAAGAGGTAGCAGAATTCTGATTGGCATAATATAAAATATTTTTATTATCAATATAACAGGTGAATTCTCCGCCCTTGCTCAATTTAGAAGCCCGTGCATTAGGATTAGCGATATTAGTGTTTTTTTCAATTAACTCGCCGCAATTCTCCCGTTCGCGCAACGGTATTCCCCTGCCGGAAGCAGCACATTGATTCTGAGCCGCAATGACTGCATCTACTTCTTCTTTTTCTTTTGAAGCGGTCCAGCCAGCGGGAACAGTGCGGCATAATACCCTATCCCCTGACCATCTATATGCTTGATCTAATGCTGCTTCTGCTTTCCATAAACCTATGGTGGTGGGACACAATGTATCGAGAGATTTCGACATATCCATCCAATCGCTGCGTAATCGTTCTAGATTAAGATTCTGCACTCCTTTTGCCTGCAATTCCTGCCAATGCCGAATTTCGCTTTCAAAATAATATTTCTCTTGATCGCTGGGGCATTGTTCATTTTTTGGTTTTGTTTTGCTGAAAAATGATTCTAACTTTGAACTGACAATCCGTGCATATCTAGTTGCTAACCTGCCTACAAAAGAAGCAATCCAAGCCACTCCCGTAACCAGAATTGCTTTTTCTAAATAGGGCAGCACAATATCAATTTTGTCAATGGTAAACTCAATTGCATCCAATCCTTCTTCCGCGATGAAGTCTGGAAGCATATCTTTGCTGTCTACCGGTATATCGATGAAATAAGCTAAATCCTGGCAAGCCACCTGAGTCTTAGGTTCACTCATTTTTCCGCCGCCGAGATTCTCACGATAACTCACTGAAATCTTCAAGGGGAAGACTATTTGTCTCTTGCTGAACTCATCCCAGAACTCGCTTTTCTTTTCACTGAATTTTTCTGTGGTAAATAATCCCGCAGTAATATACCAAGCCGTTTTTTGTGAATTAGGAGTAAGCTGCGGCGTAGCCGGAAAGATGTTACAACCTATCTTCGTCTTTTCATCTTCCAACATTCCTTGGGTACAGGCTTTTTCAAATCGAACGCTGGAAATTTCAAATGGCTCTTGTCCTTGAGTAGATACCCCAGAACCGCGGTAACTTAAATTAAATACCGCCGTCACTGATTCGCGGCCATCGTCAAGTAAAGTTGGATTCAATCGTAGTGGTGCTTGGAATCGCGCTAACGCTTGCACATCAAAGGCAAAGTTAGAAGAATAACAAGTATTGACAGTTGCTTGTTTCTTAGCGTACCCTGCTTTGCCGCTTTTATCTTCCGCAATAAGATACACATGATAGGTGAACTTTTGTGCGGTCTGCACTTGTTCCATTTTGAAAATAGATTCCTGCTGCAATCCGGCTGGCACTTCTTTAGGAGCAAGATCTTTCAAACTTACCGCCGGGCGTTCAAAGTTAACTTCGCTGAACGTAAATACGCCGTTCTCATCTGCAGTCACTTCTTCCCAGGCCTTATCAAAAGCAGGAGTAAAATCATGGGTTAAAGGCCTGAACACATACAAGAATACGTTTGCCCCTGGTTCAGTCGTTCCAGAAATATCGGTCTCGGCATTTCCTTGATAATATTCCTTTCCCTTGGCGAAATCAAATTCAACTGTCGGTGCTTTGGTATCGGAAATAATACTAACTTTCTGCTCCGTAACCCAGCCTGCTGCATCTTTAACCACGATCAGTATTTTATTTTCGCCTTCTTCCAATGAAACATCTGCTTTCAGGGTTGTTCCTTCACCTTTGGCTACAGATTGGTTATCCATGAACACTTCGTACGAACCGGCTTCAGAAATGGTTCCAGTAAGCGTTACTTTTTTAGCTCCAATAACGTCGGGAAGCGGGCTTAATTCTAATTTTGGCTTGCTGGTATCAGCAAAGACTTTTCCTTCTACTGATACCTTATTTCCCGCCGCATCCACTGCTTCAATCTTTACTGAACTCTCCACATTGCTTTCTAACGGAATAGCGGCCAGGGTAAAACTTCCACCTGCTGCCGTAGTACTTTGCAACTGCGCGCCATTCACATACGCTCGAACTGTCGCATCTTTTTCCGCCGTTCCAGAAACATCTAAATTGTTTCCTGCCACCGCTTTAGGAAGCTCTACTTTCAATTCTGGTGGCGTAATATCCGGAGCTGGCGTGCTGAACGAATACAAACTACCAGTATTATCATCAACCACGCTGCCGCTTTGCACTTTGTAGGAATACGTTGTAGCTGGAGTTAAAGTTGTAAGCTTGACTTTGTGTTGCAGCACATTACTAGCGTCGCCAACTGGATTGAGATTCTGTTGAGAGGTTCCATAATTTACCAAACTATTTGCCGGTTCATCGGTCTCCCATAACACTTCTGCTTCCGTAGAAGAAATAACATTGACCCGGACATTGGAAATCTCTAAGGCGCTTACAATTGGAAGGTTGACAAAAAGTGCTATAACTAACAAAACCAACACTTTCCACATCCTCTTTTTTGTATTCATTTTGTTATGATGTAATCTCATCATGATTTTATCTCAGGCGCAGGAACATACTTGCTGTACTCGCCTACATTCAACATCAGATCGAACATCTGCTCTTCATTGTTCGTTTCTCTGCTAACTACATGAAATACTACTTCTTCTGCATCCTTCAACGCGCTCCAAGGAACGTTCCAGCTGCCCTTGTAGCCACCAACATACTTTTCCTCACCTAATACTGTAACTTCTAAGTCATAGGCAAAATCAGCCTTCGCCAAAAATTCTAACAGATCTAATGTTTCTACTGCTTCCTGATCCTTCGTCTGTGCTTTAGTGATGCTTGATTCATGAAACGGCGTTCTGGGGAGATCATTTTTTTTCCTGAAGGCTACTTTGATTAGCCCTAATTCCTCTTTTTTCAGCGGCACTGCTGGACCGACATGTTCTGGATCGGCAAAATTATGTTTGACAATTTTTACTTTACTTGCAGGAAGCTCATACACTGGGACCAAATCTAAGTCTACTTCTTTGCCTGCTTCTGTAACTACTCTCTCCCACGTTTCTTTGTATCCTTCTTTCTTGCCCCGTAAAATTCCGCCCACGCAGTAGGGGAAGTTAGCCGTATATCCAGCGACATTTCCTCTACCGGCGAAATCATACTCGGTTTTCAGCATATCGCACTTATACCTCAAACAGGTAAAACTT